>JAYVGG010000173.1:0-8849 GCA_043772475.1 Burkholderiales bacterium | reverse complement strand
AATATCTGCCGCTCGCCTACCGCTGAGGGCGTATTTCGGCACATGGTGGCGGCGAGCCCGCTGGCTGGCAAGCTCACCATTGATTCTGCCGGCACGAGTGCAAACCACATCGGCCAACCGCCCGACCCACGCTCGATCGCGCACGCGGCCAAACGCGGTGTTGACCTCGCACCGCCACGCGCGCGGCAAATTCAAGCGAGTGATTTTGAGCGCTTTGATTTAGTGCTGGCCATGGATGACGCAAATCTAAAACGCTTGCAAGCACTCTGCCCACCACGCTGGCACAGTAAGCTTGCACTACTGATGGATTTCGGTGGCGAGGAAGATGAATACGAAGTGCCCGACCCGTACTACGATGGCGCGGACGGGTTTGAGCTGGTGCTCGATCTTGTTGAGGCGGGCTGTGCGGGGCTCTTGGAGCATGTGATGGAAGCGCAGAAGTAACTCTGCGATTGGCCGGAAAGCCAATAGGGGTGAGGGGTTTGGCGTGGCGCTGGCTGCAAAATTAAACCCACCGCGCGCGCAAATTATTTCAAAGCGAAACCCTAAAAACACGTGTCATCCCGAGCGCAGCCGAGGGATCTGTTTTACGTTGGTGTGTCACGAAAATGTCGGCCTCTCGCAAGCGCAAAAAAAAGCAGATCCCTCGGCTGCGCTCGGGATGACCGGTAAAGGTTAGCGCGCGAAAATGACGATACGCGAAAACGCCACGTCCCTATTAGACTTCCAGCCTACCACCCACCTGATTTGAGCCACGCTTCAATCTGCTCCAGCCGATCATTTCCCCAAAACGGCTCGCCATCGACAAACACAAACGGTGAGCCAAAGACGCCGCGTGCGAGCGAGGCTTCTACTTCAGCTTTGAGCCGATCCTTCACCGCCTGATCGCCGAGTGCCGCGAGTAATGCGGCCCCATCGACGCCGCAGGTCGCGGCAACCGCCACGACCGTTTCAGGCGAACCAATATCAACACCTTCTGCAAAAAAAGTACGATACAGCGCCTTCGCAAGCGCAATCGCACGAGGCTTGTCAAAATCATTCAGCCAATAAAAAGCCCGTGCCGCGTTGTGGGTGCTGATGGGAAACACGGCAGGCATCTTAAAAGGCACGTTCATAAATTTTGCCGTGCGCGTGAAATCGCGAACTGAGTACGCCCCTTTGAGCGGCTGTGCGACGAGCGGGGTATTGCCTGTTGCCTTGAAGGCGGGGCCCAGTAGTACGGGATGCCAATTCACCGTGCGCCCATATTGGGCCGCGAGTGCGTCGATGCGTGTGGCCGCTAAATAGCCATAGGGCGAGGAAAAATCAAAGTAGAAATCAATTGCGTTTGCCATGGTGGCCTCCGTGAGCAGACTACGCTTTGGGTTGTATTTCGTTTTCAAGCAGCGCGCAAAATTGCGCCGCAAATGCGGGCTCGGCGAGCTTGGTATTTTCAATTACAAACGTATCTTCCGCCCGATGGCCAAGCGTTGCGATGCGCGCATCGTGGAGGCTGATGTCATGTTCAACTAGCACCGCCGCGATAAGCGAAAGCAAGCCTGGCCGGTCTGCACAGGTCACCGAGAGCTCGTGGAAGGGCGTGCCAGGCAGCGCACGCACGCGCACGAGGGCTGGGATAGGAAAATGCTTCACCTGACGCGTGATGCGCCCCCGTGTGCGGGCCGCAGCGGCGCGCGAGCCGGACAATAATTTTTCAAGCTCGCTCGACATTTTTTGCATGAGCGCTGTGTGATCTTCGCGAATACCGTGTTTAGGAATTACATGGAACGTATCGAACACACGCCCGTTTGCGGTGAAAATTCGCGCGGCGGCAATATCGAAACTAAGGTCATCGAAGTAGCGCGTGACACG
Organism: Burkholderiales bacterium; assembly: GCA_043772475.1. Lineage (GTDB taxonomy): Bacteria > Pseudomonadota > Gammaproteobacteria > Burkholderiales > Usitatibacteraceae > UKL13-2. The sequence goes on along the minus strand of JAYVGG010000173.1, from coordinate 6,998 downwards.
TGCAAATAAGCCGGGCTGATCTGGTGTGATGAGGACGACCGCGAGTGCATCGTCGGCCAAATCACCACCGATAGCCGCCTCGGCATCGAGCACACGAATTTCGGTAGGGGCCGCACCCTCTTGCATGGTGGCGTGCTGGGCTAACTCCCAGGCCTCGAAGCGCTGGAAATAATCAGCCCCCATATCGCGCCAAAACGGGGGAGGTGAATCGGCCAGAACCCCGCGCAGCATAAGGGTTTCGGCCTTTTTATTGGTAATCCAAGTCGCGTTATCGACGGTCTCGCCGCGCAATAATTTTTGCGTCGCGCGGAAAAGTTGCTCGAGCAATTTTCCTTTCCACGCGTTCCACACGTGCGGGCTGGTGCCGCGAATATCGGCAACTGTGAGTAAGTAAAGCGCGACTAAACGCCGCTCGGTGCGAACCTTGCCAGCAAAGGCCGCGAGTACATCAATGTCGCTCAAGTCTTGCTTTTGCGCGGTGGCGGACATTTGCAAATGCGTTTCCACCAGCCACGCGACCAGATCCGTATCGGCACGGCTCAGATTCAAGCGTTTGCAAAAGCGCCGGGCATCGGCCTTACCGAGCGCTGAGTGATCGCCCCCGCGCCCTTTGGCAATATCGTGGAAGAGGGCCGCCAGATGCAAGACCTCGGGACGCTCAAAATCTTTCGCAAGCTCATGGCAAAACGGAAACTCCTGCGAAAATTTTGGCAGGATTAAGCGCCGCATATTTCGGAGCACCATTAAGATGTGCTCGTCCACCGTGTAGACGTGAAATAGATCGTGCTGCATCTGCCCCACGATGCGCCCGAACGCCGGGATAAAGCGCCCCAGCACGCCAAAGCGGCTCATGCGCCGTAGCGTGAAGGTGACTTTGCTACCCTGCAAAATTTCTAAAAATAGTTGATTCGCAATCGGATCGCGACGCACGGCGGGGTTGATCGCAGGCGCGGCGCGCCAGATGGCGCGCAAGGTATCGGGCGCAAAAAACTCGGCTTCCGGCACTTGCTGGAGCGCTCGGAACGCGCGAAAAATCGCATTGGTGTCGCGCTCAAAAAGCGTCACATCATGCGCCGCGATATTGCCGCCGACTAATTCAAATTCATCATCAATACGCCTAAGCGAAGGTGCCTTGCCACTAATACATTCGCGCAACGCCGGGATCAAAATCTCGCACATCTGCCACACCACTTTGGCCGAAAGATAGTAGCGCTGCATTAGCACTTCAGCAGGCGAGCGGTGCTGGCTGGCGGTAAGTTTTAGCTCGGTGGCAAGCGTGTGTTGATGATCGAACACGAGCCGATCTTCACGCCGGCCCGCAAGGTAGTGCAAACGAATGCGTAAATCCACCAGCACGCGCCGGTGGCGCGCGATAAAGGCGGCTTCCTCATGCGTGATGAGGCCGCGCTTGGCTAGATCATCCCAATCGTTACCCAAATTCGCCGCGCGGGCGATCCACATCACCGTCTGCAAATCACGCAGGCCACCGGGGCTTTCTTTGATATTCGGCTCAAGATTAAGCGCCACATCGTTATGCCGCGCGTGGCGGCGCTTACGCTCGGCAATTTTTGCGTCGACGAATTCGGCAACGATACGCGCGCGGGTAAGAGCCGCAAGTAATTCATCGACTAAACCCCGATCTCCCCAAACGGCGCGGGTTTCCAGCAAGGCGGTGTCTACCGTGACATCTTTTTTTGCTTCATCAAGCGACTCAGCTACCGTGCGAACGGCGATACCGGGCTCAAGCCCCGCATCCCAGAGCAGGCTCACGAATCCCTCGATCAAGGCCGTGAGGCTATCGGGCAGGGGCCAGGCTGGCAAAAGCACGATGAGATCGACATCGGAGGCCGGAAACAAAAAGCTGCGGCCATAGCCGCCGGTGGCCGCAATCGCGATCGTCGTGGGGAGCCGCATGTGGGTGGCAATCCGCGCGATGGCCTCATCGACCAGCGCCGAATGCGCGCGCAAATTGCGGTCTACCTGCGGCTGCTTTACGTACTGCGCGCGCAGTGCGGCACGCCCGGCGGCAAGAAAGGTGCGAATAGATTTAGCAAAGGCCGCATGAACGCGCGAATCCGCCAATGCCGTGGATGCCTCGGTGGCGAATGCGGCCGTCACGGTGGCTAACTCAGGGTAGGCGGTGGCGGCGAACCTGCTGACACCGTGAGCACTTCAAAGCCCGTCTCGGTGGTGAGCACGGTGTGCTCCCACTGCGCGGAAAGACTATGGTCGGCGGTCACCACGGTCCAACCATCGCCGAGTACGCGGATGTCTTTTTTGCCCGCGTTAATCATCGGCTCGATGGTGAAAATCATCCCCGCCTGTAAGGCCATGCCGGTGCCGGAGCGGCCGTAGTGCATCACCTGCGGCTCGGTGTGAAACACACGGCCAATACCGTGCCCACAAAATTCGCGCACCACGCTAAACCCGGCACGCTCGGTGAAACTCTGAATTGCGTAACCAATATCGCCGAGCGTCGCACCCGGCTTCACTTTATGGATGCCGCGCCACATCGCTTCATACGTTACATCGGCTAGGCGTTTGGCCTGAATCGAAGTTTCGCCAATCGCGAACATGCGGCTCGTGTCGCCGTGGTAGCCGTCTTTGATGATGGTCACGTCGATGTTGAGCACGTCCCCATTCTTGAGCGCCTTATCACCCGGAATGCCATGACAGACTTGGTGATTCACCGATGTGCAGACCGAAGCCGGGTAGGGCCGGTGGCCGGGCGGCGCGTAATTAAGCGGTGCCGGAATCGTCTTTTGTACATCCACGATGTAATCGTGGCAAAGCTTATTGATCGCACCGGTCGTTACACCGGGCTTTACGTGCGGGGTGATGAAATCGAGCACCTCGGAGGCGAGCCGACCGGCGACGCGCATTTTGGCGATGTCTTCTTCGTTGTGGAGAGTAACTTTCACAGGGGGAGCCTAGAGCTTGGGGGAGGGGTGAAGTATAGCAAGGGGTGGGTGGAAGGGCGATGAAAGGGCCTGCGGCCTGACGCGCATAATTTGGCACGTTGCGTTAATAGAAAGTGTGAAAAATGAAGCAGGGCGCGGCGTTCCATGATGTTTAGTAAAAACGATTTGATAAAATGCGGCTCGCTGCAAATGACTTTTTGTATGTTGATGTGCATATCAGCGCACGCGCCACCAAAATTGGGGTACTCATGAAAAATAAAATACGCGCAGCACAACGCTCAAAATTGACCCGTGGCCAAGGCGCGATGGGTAAGCGCAAAGGTCGCGCGCAAGCAGCAGGCGTTACTGGCAGCCTTGAGAAATTCCACGATCTTGATTGTTTAGCTGGCACATGGAGTGCTGCACACGCGCAGGAGTTTGCGCGCAACAGGGCCGATTTAGCGGGCGCAGCAGGCTAACGCGTATCTTGAGTGCATAAAGCGTGCAGGGCACTTCTCCCTTTGAAAAAGGGAGATGGAGAGGGATTTTCTGTCGTAGCGATTCGCGGTGTTGTCAATCCCGCTTACCGCAACCACCAAAGCGAAATCGCGGCAACACGCTAATGTCATACCGAGCGTAGCCGAGGTATCTGTTTTTCGGTCATATCGCGCAAGCGCGTCAAAAAAGCAGATGTCTCGGCTTCGCTCGACATGACAAGTTGTATGGTGCTCGCATGAAACGCGCAGGGCAAACCCCCCCCAAAGCCTAATACCTGCGCCACTTTCCGCCGCATTCCTAACTCAGCAGTTCCAAAAAACATCGCTGATCCGAATCGCAGGCGGACTCCGAGCATTGCACTTCTCCCTTTGAAAAAGGGAGGTGAGGCAGGGGTTTCGGGTGGCATGCCACCCGCCTGCCGAACGGTGTCCCGATGCAGCGGGACACGCGGCCTGCAAGGCTGAGAGGGATTTTCGTTGTTCGCGATCCGCGTTTCCAACCACTACGCGTAGTCGTAGCACCAGCGCGCTTAGAAAAAAACGCCACCATCGCTTGACAAGCCAGTTTCATGTGTATTATTGTAGTAATACACAAATACATAAAGCCAGTCTTAAGCATGTCGCCACCAAGCCCATTACCGATTCCCTTCAGCGTTGCCCCGCAAGCCGGCACGCCGATCTACCAGCAACTGGTCGAGCAGATCACGCGCATGGTGGCGAGCGGGCAATTGCCGGCGGAGTCATCGCTGCCCTCCGTGCGCGATGTGGCCTACGCGTTGGCGATTAACCCCATGACGGTTTCCAAAGCGTACAGCCAGCTTGAAGTGCAAGGTGTTCTGACAAGACAGCGCGGCGTTGGCATGGTGGTGTCCGCCACACAACCACGCCGCCAGTTGAAATCGGATCGGCTCAATTTGCTGACCCCCACGCTAGAGCGCGCCGCCGCTGAGGCCGCGCAACTAGAAATTGACCGCGAAACCGCATTGGCACTTTTCGACAAAATATTGAGAGGAAAAAAATGAACGCGCCTGCATTGGAAATGAAATCGGTGTTGAAATTGTTCGACACGAAGCTCGTATTGCACAAGCTCAATTTTGTCGTGCCTGAGGGCAGAATTGTTGGGCTTCTCGGTCGCAATGGTGCGGGCAAAAGTACGCTCATTGAGTGTGCTCTGGGTCTGCAAACGATCGCGGCGGGCAGTATAAATCTCCTCGGCGATGCCTCGACGGCGCTAACAGAGGCCACACGTGGCCGCATCGGCTACGTACCGCAAGAAAACGACTTGTTTGAATGGATGACCGCCACACAAATGCTCGGCTTTTTCAAAGCGTTTTACCCGCGCTGGAATGATGCCAAAGTCGAGGCCCTGCTTGATCGCTGGTCTATTCCGCGCAAGACCTTGATTAACAGTTTGTCAGTTGGCGAGAAGCAGCGCTTGTCGATAATCCGCTCGCTTGCACACGAGCCGGACTTATTGATTCTTGATGAACCCGTTGCGAGCCTAGACCCTGCCGGTAGGCGCGAATTTTTACGGGAGTTGGTTGACACAACACTTGAGCGGAACACCACGATTCTTTTTTCCACACACATCTTGACTGACCTTGAACGCGTTGCGGTCGATGTGGCGATGATGAAGCATGGAAAGATTTTGCTTCAGGCGGAGTTGGATAGTTTGTCTGAACAAGCGGTTCGCTTGTCGGGGCCATCGGCCTCGATTGAAGCGCTGGAGGCGCGCTGGATAACGTCTCCCGTCGCAAACGCTAAAACTGGCCGCAGCACAGGGGTGACATTGCTGGCACCCGATAAATTGGTGCAATTCTCGCAAACCCACTCCGATGTGGTTATTGATCACTTGTCGTTGGAAGATCTCTTCATTGAGGTGACGACATGAGGCAAGCGACGACATCGCTTTCGCAAGTGGTGCTGCTCTGCGAGGTAGCGATTCGCCAAATGGGGTTCGTATTCCTCGTTGGGTACAGTCGAGCTGGGCGGTACATGACGGCCTCCATTGTGCTGCTAGGCAGCCTCGCCTTGGCGAGTGCCGTGACGGCGGGCAGGGCGCAATTCCTATGGATGGCTTCGATTGTGGCCGCAACACTTGGCCTCGCGTTTTGGGAGGCCTTCATCGCTCAACTTTGGTTTATGGCGGCACCAAGAAATCTGCGGTTTGTTCCCAATATGCCTTTCGCAACGGCAGCGTCAGCCTTTTTGATGTTGCTGTTGGTTAGTCTGGTTGGGATGGGGTTCTTCTTTTTGCAGGCTTGGTTTTACGTCGCTGTTCTACCTCTGTTCGGAGCGCTATCCGTTGCAGATCAGCGTGCTAGGTACTCTGCAATTGGTGCTGTTCTCATTGGTATTCTTGCCATTGCGGTTTGCCAGTTAACGATCGGGAACATGAGTGTGTGGATGCGGGGGGACGTTATTTCTGGAGTCATGTTTTTCGTTAGCGCATGGGAAATAGTGCTTTGCGGGCTTGCGCTAACGGGTTTGACGCGCATTCGGCCACTTTGGGGCTACCCTTTATGGATTTTGTGGTTGACCTCCATTATGTTCACACCGCCCATCGACACCATCTCGATTGTAAACACGCTGAAATTTGCCAGCAAAGGCGACCCAGCACTTATTGGGACGCTATCAGCTTCGTTTTCCTCACTATCGGAAATCGCCGCTGAGTTTTCAACGCAGGTTGTAAGGCATGGACTCGCTGCACTGCTAGCGTGTGGGATGTTGATTTTCTGCCTTACTCGTTTTCAACCGAGCGACCGCGGGCAAGTACCGAGACGTGCGGCAAACTTGTTAGCGATGCCGGAATTTTCCGCACCTTCGGTTCGTCGCAAATCATTCTTGCATTGCCTCCCGGGCTACGATCACGCGCTGATGCGTGCTGCGCGCTACCAAACAAAATTTTCACAGCTTCTACCGGCGACCTTCGGACGCGCCGCGCATTGGAGTACCTTGTGTTGGGCGGCGGCATTGCATTTGGCGGCTATCTTGTTTTTGCTCAATTTAATCCCCGTCTCAAAGCAGCAGTCGATTCAGGTGCTCGTGATCATATTGATGGGGATCGCTTTCACCCCCTTTGCGGCCATGCTTCCAAGCGCCTTAATCCGCGCCACTTTTCAGGCGCGGCGCGAGCACCGTCTGCTTACGCTCGCACCCAAGTGGCCTGAATCGCGTGCGTTGAATAGGAATCTGGCGTGGCACTTTGCACGCTATTGTAGTGTGGCAGTGGCGCTCGGATTGGTGTTCGTCATCGTGCTGGCAACGGCCTATCAAATCGAGCTCGCCTCAATTTGGCGACAGATCATCGCGGTCCTCTTGATTGGCCCCTTGCTATTCGCGGCAGTGCTAAGAAACTACACGACAATGATCACACCGAATCTGGGCGTTGAGGTAATTTTTTGGGCGTTGCTGATGATATTGCCCAGCGTGCTGATGACACTTGCCTACGCTGAACTCGCCCTTCCCGCGTGGGTTCTGCTGACTATCTTTGCAACGAGTTTGATTTTTGCCTATGCGCGATACCAGCGATTCATCGCGCTACCAGCTGCGCTCCCAGCGGGCCAACTTACGAACTAAGCCGGAACCAACTCAAGAAATT
>JAYVGG010000172.1:0-2829 GCA_043772475.1 Burkholderiales bacterium | reverse complement strand
CCAATAACCACGCGGTGTTTGGCCGTATGCTGGCTTTTCAATTCGATTAGGGCAACATGAAAATTACCATCGCACTACTCCTCTTAATCGTCCCCTGGGCTGTTTTTGTTTTGCTCGCGAGTGTTGAGCGCACGAGCACCTTTGGCCTTGTGCTGACACTCGCCGTCTCGGCATGGGGCTTTAACATGCTGATGGGCCGTAAACCCAAAGCAAAAAAATGAGCAAGCACCCCACGCTCTCGCAGTCCGCCCGCCCGTCTACCTTCACCGTCAACGCGGTAGACGAAACCGGCGCAACCCAGCCCACCCCGATTGCCGGCGAACATCCGCTCACAATCTACGTGGATAAGCGCGAAATCCTCACCATCATGACGCTCGGTGCCGCACCGGAAGCCTTGGTGATTGGCTATTTACGCAATCAGCGCTTGCTGGATTCGGTCGATCAATTGGTCTCAGTGCAAGTCGATTGGGAGGTCAATGCGTGTTCAGTGACCACGCGCCACGGCCTTAAAAACCTCGACGAAAAGATGGCCAAGCGCACCAAGACCACCGGCTGTGGCGAGGGCACCGTATTTGGCGATTTGATGGCGGAGGTGGATTCGCTTCACTTGCCCAAAGACGCGCGCCTTTCGCAGGCCACGCTGTACGCGATGCTAAACAACGTGCGGGTGCATGAATCGATTTACAAGCAAGCCGGCGCGGTCCATGGCTGCGCGCTTGCCGATAACACCACTGGCGAAATTCTCACCTTTGTCGAAGACGTAGGCCGTCACAACGCGGTCGATGCGATCGCCGGCTGGATGTGGCTTAACGACATCGACGGTGGCGATAAAATTTTCTACACCACTGGGCGATTGACTTCCGAGATGGTGATTAAGGCCGCGCAAATGGGCATTCCGTTTTTGGTCTCACGCTCGGGCCTCACCCAAATGGGCTACGACATCGCGGCCAAGGTCGGGCTCACGATGATTGGGCGCGCGGTGAATAAACATTATTTGCTCTTCACGGGTGCGGAAAGGTTTCAAGCATGAGCATCACCGGGCTTATTCTCGCCGGTGGGCGCGGCTCTCGCATGGGTGACGTAGATAAAGGCTTGCAGCACTTTCACGCGAAGCCGATGGTGGCTCATGTGATCGAAAGACTAGCTCCGCAGGTCGACACAATTTTCATCAACGCCAACCGAAACCCCAATGAATACGCGGCTTTCGGGCATATTGTGGTGCCAGATGCGATTGATGGATTTGCTGGCCCCTTAGCGGGTTTACACATCGGGATGCAGCGCGCAACGACCGAATGGATTGTGACGGTGCCTTGCGATTCACCATTTTTGCCACGAGATCTCGTCGCTAGACTGATCGGTGCGGCGGATAAGGCAAAGGCCGATCTCGCTTACGCGCAAACCTACGACCAAGCGCATCCGGTGTTTTGTTTGGCACGCGTGGCGCTCGAGCCCTCGCTAAGGGCGTTTCTCGAAACCGGGCAACGCAAAATCGACAAATGGTTTGCGAGCGTGAAGGCGGCGAGCGCTTCGTTTGACGATCAAGAGTCCGCGTTCGCGAATATCAATACGCTAGCCGAGCTGCAAAATTTTGAGCGCACCAACCACCAATCGTAATGAGCCATGGCGCGCCGCAACGTTCGCAAGCTCGCTCTACGGCCGCCCCTGCCGCGCCGCGCCGTGGTGTGGTTTCCACCGTTTCCGGCTGATGCGGGCATCGAGCCATTCCGCCATCGTTTCGATCCCTTGGCCGATGCCCTACCCGGTCACCTAAATCTTGTTTTTCCCTTTGCCACCACGCTAAGCAGCGTGCAGCTCGCCGCCTACGTGAAGCGTATTGTCGGCAATTGGCCACCACTGCCGATTGTGTTTCGCGATGTGGAAGGCCTGCTCGATACCTTCGCGCTTTTGATGGTGCGTGAGGGAGCAGATGCCGCTTCCACGCTGCACGACAAGCTCTACGCGAATGGTGGCGTGCTGGCCCCGCATCTTCGCAAAGACATGCGCTACTCGCCGCACGTCACGCTGGGGCGCGTCGATTGTGCGCGTGAATTTCCGCCGATGATGACGGCTGCCCACGCTATATGTGGGAGCGGGCGCGAATGGCGCATGATCTTGCGTGAGCTAGCCGTTATTTCGCACGACGCTACGGGTAAAATCAGCATAGACAGTTTGGTTTCACTGAATACGCGGTAACGTCTGAAAATCCTCCCCACCCTTGCGGGATGCGTTACCCATGTAGCGAGCAACCAATTTAATCAACACCAAGCCAAACGGAAAACCATGACCACCATCACCGAAGCCTCCTGCGCCGACGATTACGACCCGAATTCGATGCCGGTGGCGAAGGCGCGCGCGTTTATTCATACCTTTCTCACGCCCGTCACGGGGGTTGCGCGTGCGCCACTGCGCGATGCGCTCGGGCGCGTGCTCGCCGCCGACATCATGTCGCCACTCGACGTGCCCTCGCATCGCAACTCCGCCATGGATGGCTGGGCGCTGCGATTCGCGGATCTCGCGCATACCGAAACGCTCACAGAGGTTGGCGCGAGCTTCGCCGGTAACGCCTACGCGGGTGAAATGAAGGCGGGCGATTGCGTGCGGATTTTCACTGGCGGTGTGGTGCCACCCTACTGCGACACGGTGGTCATGCAAGAGCGCGCGAGCAAGGTTGAAAAAGGTGTCACCTTCGCCAAAGGAATCAACAAAGGTCAAAACGTGCGCGAGGCGGGCGAAGATCTGAAAGCCGGCGCGGTGGCGCTCGCACGCGGGCGACGTGTGCGATCAGCCGAGCTTGGTCTGATCGCGTCGCTTGGCATCGGCGAAGTCGCG
>JAYVGG010000171.1:0-5779 GCA_043772475.1 Burkholderiales bacterium | reverse complement strand
ATGAGCGCGCGCCGCCCGCAGGATGTGGCGGCGCTGCACGCCAGTATCTGCGCTAGGTTTCAGCGTGATCTTGTTGAAGCGGTGTTGTTTTTACCTTGGTCTGCCCAACAAATGCGCGGGAAAATTTTCGCGACCTGCGAGGTGGTGGATGAGCTGGCCGATGAAGAGGGCGCGTTTTTTAAGGTGCGCGGGGAGAGTGCGACGGTGGCGGCGCTCAGCGACCTGTTTGGCAAGAAAATTGAGCCAGCACCTGCCAGTCGCAAGCCTACGCGTGGCAAAAGCCGGTAATTTTTCTCGCGTAGCGTTGCTAACGCCATAAACCGGCGCGTTTACCCTCTACGGATCGCTATCAATCCCGGCGAAGGCTTGCGCTCTGTCCATGCCATCTGCAACGGATCTACCCCAGCGTATCCGCCCAAATGTTGCGCGCCCACGCGTGTGCGTACTGGCCTTCTAATTCACTGGCAGCACTCGATACGCCGCCCGCGCCGGGTACAGCTTTCATGGTTTTGTCTTTGGTGTCGTACTTGTGTACCGAGGCCACGTGAATCACTTTGTCGGCCGATACGAAGCTATAACAGGTGTTAGAAAGCGTTGGGCTCTCGCTAGGTTTTTCGCCTGCGAGTAACGCCACCACGGCGGCGGCACAGGCCTTGCCGTGCGCGTTCGCCATGTGGCCAGATTTGGGCATGGCGGGTGCGATCTGGAGTGCATCACCCAAGAGGTGGACACCGGGCACACTCTTGGCCTCGTAGGTCAGCCAATTGATTTCACACCAGCGCTTATTGGCCGTGATGAAAGGTGTGGCAATCGCGCCCGCTTTCATCGGCGGCAAGATATTGAGGACGTCAGCCTTTACGTCCTCGACTTCCATCTTCGCGGTCATGGTGTTGAGATCAACATCAATAACCTTGGAGTTTGGTCGGTAGGTGATGATGCCGGCGTACATTTCGCTCCAGGCTTTTTTGAAGAGGCCGGGTTTGGAGGTGACATCCATGTTCGCATCCAAAATCAAGACTTTCGATTTCGGTTTGTATTGCTTGAAATAGCTCGCTACCTGACAGGCGCGCTCGTAAGGGCCGGGCGGGCAGCGGTACGGGGCCTCGGGAATCGAGAGCGCGTAGACACCGCCATCGGGCATGTCTTCAAGTTGCTTTCTGAGCGCTAGCGTCTGTGTGCCGGCTTTCCACGCGTGCAAGATGCGCGCCTGTGCTGCAGCATTATTGAGACCGGGTATTTGTTCAAACATAAAATCAATGCCGGGCGCGACAATGACCCGATCAAACGCAATCGCATCCCCGCTCGCCAGACGCACGACTTTTTTCTCCGCGTCCACCGCGAGTGCTTCGCCTTGGATCATCTTCACGCCGTATTTTTTTTGTAGCGCCTCATAGCCCACCGTGATGTCTTTCATCTCTTTGCTGCCGCCTAAGACGAGGTTCGAGATCGGGCACGAGATGAAGCTAGCCTGCCGCTCGATCACCGTCACATCGACATGTGGTGCCCACATGCGGATGTATTTGGCGGCCGTGGCCCCACCGTAGCCGCCGCCGATGATCACCACCTTCGGGCCGTTCGCTGTGCCGCTCTTGCGGCCACTGCTGGCCTGATCGGTAGCGCAGCCGGTAAGCTGTGTTGCCCCGGCGAGCGCTGCCACACTGCCACTTGCTTGAAGAAAATGACGACGATTGATAGACATGGTTTTCTCCTAGCGGGTCGGTTTTTGTGCGGCGAAGTATTCGCTTAAAGCAGCGATTTCGGGATCGGTGTAACCCTTTGCGATTTGGTGCATCACGGTGGCCTCGCGCTTACCGTCTTTGAAAAGTTTTAGTTGTGCAACAAAATAATCTTTATTCACCCCCGCGAGCCCGGCCACCGCGCCGCCTACACTTTGACCATTGGTGCCATGGCACGCCGCACAGTTCGCCGCAAGCGAGCGCACACCGGCAGGCGAGAGATTGGCGGGGGCGAAAGCAGGGGCGGGGGGCGGAGGGGGAGGCGTAGGCGCGGGAGGGGTTTGGGCGGATGCGCTCGCGATGAGCCCAATAGCAACGAAGGTATGAATGGCGTATCGCATGGCGATGTCCTCTAAATTTCGGGTGGGGATCGGGGCAACATTTACGTTTTATTCTCGCACAAAAAAAACAGGCCGCACGCGGCGGCCTGTCTTGTTTTTTCACTTTCTTGCATCAGCTTTCTTGTGCGGCCACTTCTTTTTCTTCGCTAATATCAAGCTTCACTTTGTCGTCCGCATCAATGTCGATGGTGACTTTGCCGCCACCGGCAAGTTTGCCAAAGAGGAGCTCATCGGCGAGCCCACGCCGAATCGTATCTTGGATCAAGCGCGCCATCGGCCTGGCACCCATGAGCGGGTCGAAACCTTTCTTGGCAAGATATTTCTTGAGCGCTTCGGTGAAAGTGACATCGACTTTTTTCTCACCAAGCTGGACTTCAAGCTGGAGCAAAAATTTATCAACGACCCGCATGATGATATTTTCATCGAGTGGTGCAAACGAGATCATCGCGTCAAGCCGATTGCGAAACTCTGGTGTAAAGATGCGCTTGATCTCCGCCATTTCGTCGCCGATTTTTTTGTCCGTCGTAAAGCCAATGCTGGTTTTAGAAAGCTCGGAGGCCCCCGCGTTCGTCGTCATGATGATGACCACGTTTCTAAAATCTGCCTTGCGGCCATTGTTGTCGGTGAGCGTGCCGTGATCCATAACCTGCAAGAGCACATTGAACACGTCAGGGTGCGCTTTCTCGATTTCGTCGAGCAGCAAAACAGAATACGGCTGCTTCGTGATCGCTTCGGTCATCAAGCCACCTTGATCGAAGCCCACATAGCCGGGGGGTGCTCCAATCAAGCGTGATACCGCGTGGCGCTCCATGTACTCCGACATATCAAAACGAATCAGCTCAACGCCGAGAATGAATGCAAGCTGCTTCGCGACTTCAGTCTTACCCACACCAGTCGGTCCCGAAAACAAGAACGAGCCAATTGGTTTTGTTGGGCTGCCAAGGCCGGAGCGTGCCATTTTTATCGCGGTCGCTAAGGCCTCAATCGCTTTGTCTTGCCCGAACACGGTTGATTTCAAATCGCGATCAAGCGTGCGTAGCTGATTACGATCGTCTGACGAAACATTGCGCGTTGGGATCCGTGCGATCTTGGCGATGATTTCCTCGATCTCGGATTTGCCAATCGTCTTTTTCTGCTTCGACTTTGGCGCAACGCGCTGTGCGGCACCGGCTTCGTCAATTACGTCAATCGCCTTATCGGGCAGATGCCGATCATTGATGTATTTAGCGGAAAGCTCAGCGGCCGTCGTCAAGGCGGTAGCAGTGTATTTCACGCCGTGATGCGATTCAAAGCGCGACTTGAGGCCTTTGAGAATCTCAATCGTTTCCGCAATCGAAGGCTCAGGTACGTCGATTTTTTGGAAGCGTCGCGAAAGTGCGGAATCTTTCTCAAACACACCACGGTACTCGGTGTAAGTCGTGGCACCGATACATTTTAAGTTGCCCGACGAGAGCGCTGGCTTAAGCAAATTAGAGGCATCCAGCGTACCGCCCGAAGCCGAGCCAGCGCCAATGAGCGTATGGATTTCGTCGATAAAAAGCACGGCATTCGGGTTTTCAAGCAGCTGTTTCAGCACATCTTTTAAGCGCTGCTCAAAATCACCGCGATATTTGGTGCCCGCGAGTAGCGAGCCCATATCGAGCGAATACACCTGCGCTTTTGCCAAGACTTCCGGCACTTGGCCGTCGACGATGCGCTTAGCAAGGCCTTCTGCAATCGCGGTTTTACCCACGCCCGCTTCGCCGACTAACAGGGGATTATTTTTGCGGCGGCGACATAAAATCTGAATCACGCGCTCAACCTCACGATCTCGCCCGATCAGCGGATCAATTTTGCCGTCGGTCGCAAGCTGATTTAAGTTTTGCGTGTACTTTTGCAGCGCGCCCGTGGTTTGCTCCCCCTCGGCAGCTTCACCTTCAGTTTCAGCTTTTTTCTCGGTGGCACCGGCGGCCTTGGAAATGCCGTGGGAAATAAAATTCACCACATCAAGCCGCGAAACGCCCTGCTGATGCAGGTAGTAGACCGCGTGCGAATCTTTTTCGCCGTAAATCGCCACCAGTACGTTGGCACCCATCACCTCTTTTTTGCCCGATGACTGCACGTGCAAGATGGCACGCTGAATCACGCGCTGAAAACCCAGCGTGGGCTGCGTGGAAACCTCAGCGTCACCCGCCACAATCGGGGTGTGCTGGGCAATAAAATCGACTAGCGATTGACGTAAATCGTCCGTCTTTGCAGCGCAGGCTTTCATCACCTCTTGCGCGGACGGGTTGTCGAGAAGTGCCAGCAGTAAATGCTCGACCGTAATGAATTCATGGCGCTTTTTTCGCGCTTCATCAAAGGCCCGATGCAGGCTAACTTCGAGTTCTTGGGCAATCATAAAAACCTTTCGTGAGTACGGCGACGTACTCGGTTATTCAATTAAATCTTGTTTTCCCTGAATTAATAACGTGTGAATACATCACACGCAGACAGCACGTTCAAACTTCTTCCATCACGCATCTTAAAGGATGTTGGTACTTGCGCGCGTAGTCCCCTACTTGCTCGACCTTCATCAATGCCACATCACGCGGAAAAACGCCACACACACCGCGCCCTTCGGTGTGGATTTGGAGCATGATTTGTGCAGCACGTTCGTAGGGATGCCCAAACAAATTCTCAAGCACGTTAATCACGAAATCCATCGGCGTGTAATCGTCGTTGTACATCACCACCTGCCACATGGGCGGGGGCTTAGTTTGTTGGGGTTTTTCCTTGGTGGCGGTGTCGCCCTCATGCCCTGGAGGCGCGTTCGGTGTCGGTTTAATGGCCATGGTCGTATAAATGTTTGCGATTTCGCAGTGTAAGCCAATATCATTGTGCCCTGCGTTGGCGATTTCAAGTTCGGGCGGCAAGGTGGCGGGCAATTTCGATTTTTCCCCACCAGACGGCGTTTCGGTGTTTTATCGACACTATTTTTTCACTTCTCTTGACATTAGTAACAATTGCCCGTATAAGGCATGTTGGAGTTTAGCTTCATGGTTGACTGCATTTGCAATTGCGCGGTTGCGGGCCTTGATAGCAAAAAATATTCCGGGCACTCCAACCCGATTTACATTAAGGAAGCAATCGCAATGGCAACAGGTACAGTCAAATGGTTCAACGATGCAAAAGGTTACGGTTTCATTACACCCGATGATGGCAGCGAAGATTTGTTCGCGCACTTCTCGGCGATTCAGATGAACGGTTTCAAGACGCTTAAAGAAGGTCAGAAAGTGGCTTTTGAAGTCACCCAAGGCCCTAAAGGCAAGCAAGCGTCAAACATCCAGAACGGCTAAGTCTCCCAAGACTTCTAAAACCCCCTGTGGCGCAAGCCGCAGGGGGTTTTTCATTTTAGGCACCCTCTTCTCATTTCCTTATGCTGATATTGTTCAATAAGCCCTACGGCATCGTCTGCCAATTTAGCCCCAATGAGGGCAAGCCCACGCTCAAAGAATTCATTCGCGTCAAGGACGTATACCCCGCCGGGCGGCTCGACACCGATAGCGAAGGCTTAGTGCTACTCACGGACGATGGCATCCTGCAAGCGCGCATCAGTAACCCGCGCCACCGCACCGCCAAAACCTACTGGGCGCAGGTTGAAGGCTTGCCGACGGAGGCTGCACTGAAGCAATTACGCGCGGGCCTTGACCTTGGCGACTTCACCACCGCGCCGGCCGATGC
>JAYVGG010000170.1:0-9615 GCA_043772475.1 Burkholderiales bacterium | reverse complement strand
AAGCGCATGAAATTTGATGCCGATAGAAAGCTCGTGATTCGCGGGGCATCGGGCAACAATCTTAAAAACGTCACGCTTACGCTACCGATTGGCGGCATGGTGTGCATCACGGGGGTTTCGGGCTCCGGCAAGTCAACACTCATTAACGACACGCTCTACAAAGTGGTGGCGCATCACATTTATGCCTCGACCGATGAGCCCTCGCCATTTGAATCTATCGAGGGCATTACGCATTTCGATAAAGTGATTAACGTCGATCAATCGCCGATTGGCCGTACGCCTCGCTCAAACCCGGCCACCTACACGGGGCTATTCACGCCGATTCGTGATTTATTTGCGAGCGTGCCGGAGTCGCGCGCGCGCGGCTACGGGCCGGGGCGGTTTTCGTTTAACGTCAAAGGCGGGCGCTGCGAGGCGTGCGAGGGCGACGGCGTGATTAAAGTCGAAATGCACTTCCTACCCGATGTGTACGTGCCCTGCGACGTGTGCCACAGTAAGCGCTACAACCGCGAGACCTTGGACGTGCATTACAAAGGTAAAAACATCACCGAAGTATTGGAGATGACCGTCGAGACCGCGCACGTGTTTTTTAAGCCCGTGCCGATCATCGCGCGCAAGCTGCAAACGTTGCTGGACGTGGGCTTGGGCTACATTCGCTTGGGCCAAAGTGCGACCACGCTTTCGGGCGGCGAAGCGCAGCGCGTAAAACTCTCACTCGAATTATCGAAACGCGACACCGGCCGCACGCTGTTTATTCTCGACGAGCCCACCACAGGGCTACATTTTCACGATATTGATTTGCTACTCAAAGTCTTGCATCGCCTGCGCGACCACGGCAATACGGTGGTGGTGATTGAGCATAATTTGGATGTGGTGAAGACGGCGGACTGGGTGATTGATCTTGGCCCTGAGGGTGGCGACGGGGGCGGTGAAATCATTGCCGAAGGCACGCCTGAAGCGGTGGCCGCAAGTGGTGCTGGCTATACCAGCCGCTATCTGGCGCCACTATTGGGCATAGCGCCCAAGGTGGCATTGAGGGTGGCCTCCAAGAGTAAAAAACGCTCGTAGTCGCTTTCGGGTAGCATGGGGAAAGTTTTTCAATCAACACCATTATAAAAATGACACCACGCGCACTGCTTCTCGGTAGTTTTCAGGCCGCCCTTGCGGCGGCTGACCCGCTCGTGATCGTGCCGCGCCACCTACCCGCACCCCCACGTGGGCGCACGATCGTGGTGGGTGCGGGCAAAGCGGCCGCATCCATGGCGAAGGCGGTAGAAAATAACTGGCCCGCCGATAAGCCACTCGAGGGCTTGGTTATTACACGTTACGCACACGGCTATAGCGGCGAGGACGCGTTAAAGCGCATCCGTGTCGTCGAGGCGGGCCACCCGGTTCCAGACGCCGCAGGCGAAGCCGCCGCGCGCGAAATTATGGCACTCGTAAAATCAGCAAAGCCTGAAGACCTAGTACTGGTGCTGGTTTCGGGCGGTGGGTCGAGTTTATTGGCAATGCCGGCCGGTGACGTTTCGATGGAAGATTTGAAATCGGTCACGCGCGATTTGCTCGCCTGCGGCGCGCCGATTCAAGAGATCAATGTGGTTCGCAAGCATTTGTCGGCGATTCAGGGTGGCCGCTTAGCGGCAGCCTCAGCCGCACCGATTCGCGCGCTCATTATTTCCGATGTTGTCGGCGACAACCCGACCGCGATTGCATCCGGCCCCACGGCGGCAGATACCTCGACCTACATTGATGCACTGACCTACCTTAAGATGTATCGCATCACGCCACCAGTCTCAATCACGCGCCATTTATCGAACGGCGCACGCGGCGAAATTGCCGAAACGTTAAAACCGTTCGACCCGGTTTTTGACAAGGTAGAAAATTTGGTTATTGCCACCGCATTGGCGAGCCTCAACGCGGCTGCCGCGTTTTTTCAGCAGCATGGCATCACCCCGATGGTCATGGGGGATTCGGTGACCGGCGAGGCAAGGATGATTGGGCACGCCTATGCTGTACTCGCGATGCATGCGCTTTCGGGCAGCCATGTGCTAAAGCCGCCGATGGCGATTATTTCCGGTGGTGAATGTACGGTGACACTCAGTGGCGCAAACCAGGCGCGCCGCGCGCGTGGTGGGCGATGTACTGAATTTTTATTATCCTTAGGCATCACACTGGACGGCTGCGAGGGCATCACGGCGATCGCCTGCGATACCGACGGCATCGACGGTAGCGAAAACAATGCGGGTGGCCTACTCTTCCCCGATTCGTTGCCGCGCGCCTTGGCGGCCGGTGTAAACGCGAACATCGCGCTGGCGACGAACGATGCCTATGGCTTTTTTGAGGCCACCAACGATCTGGTTGTCACGGGGCCTACGCGCACCAACGTGAATGATTTTCGGGTGATGCTGATTCGGTAGACCGCGTCGCCGTCTTGCCATCCCTAGCCTGCATATTTCCCGGGGGTGGGTTCGAGAGTGGGTCGATGGGCGTGTGATTTTTCGCTCGACTGAACGAAGGAATGTCGAGACATTCCGAGAGAAGAGAGCGGAAAAGCGCGCGTTCAGCGACCCGCTATCGAGCTCACAGGCCCGACTTAAAAGGCCGGTACAAAATGGATTAGGCGTCACTAAATTTTCGCACTGGGACGCTCGCCTTAGAGTGGGGCCGACCCGTGAAATATGCAGGCTAGGCGACCAACTAAACCATGGCCGCGCACAAAAAAAGAGGCCCGCACAAGGGCGGGCCAAAAGGGGAAACTGGATAAAACGCATTCGCAAGCTGGGCGGGTACATGCATTACACGTCGTCAACACCAAGCCTGCAAAATTCAACAACGACATTATGAATCATTGTGAACAAATTGTTATACGGATGAACGATGAATCGTGACTAGTAAAAACCCTTAGTAATTTGCGGTGCCCTGACAGGTAAACTAAGGGTCACACTCCCGAGCTAAACCATACCCAACAACATGGCCGCCCCGCTTACCGACCCCTACCGCTTAATCAGCGACAACATGCAAGATGTGGTGACGCTACATACCGCCGCCGGGGTGACCCTGTTTGTCTCGCCGTCGATGCGGCGCGTGCTGGGGCTGACACCGGAGCGCTCGATTGGCCTTCGCCCGTTTCCGCGCATTCATCCTGACGATGTCGGGCATGTGCGGGCCGTGTTGAGAACCATTATTAGTGGTGAGGTGCCCTCGGTGGTGTATGAGTTTCGCTTTCGCGATGCGCGCGGGAGATATATTTGGTTGGAGGCGGTGATTGTCCCGGTACGTGAGCCTGATGGCAGCGTTCCTTACTATCAGACTTCCGCCCGCGACATCACCGAGCGCAAGCATATCGCCCAAGCGCTGCGCGATGCGAAAGAGCGTTTTCATCAACTCGCGTCGCTCACAGCGGATTGGCTTTGGGAGTCCGATGAGAAGTTTCGGTTTATCTTTCACTCACACCAGCAATCGACTGTGACCCGCGTGCCGAGCGAGCTGTTTTTAGGCAAGACACGTTGGGAGCTGTGGCCTTCCGCGCTGACACCCGCGCAGTGGGACGAACACAAAGCGATCTTGGCCGCGCACCAGCCGTTTTATCAGGTGACGATGCTGCGTTTCAATCTGGTCACGGGCGAGGTCGAGGGTCACTCTAGTATTTCCGGGGAGCCCTACTTTGATGAGGCCGGCCAGTTTCTAGGCTATCGCGGCATTGGCCAAGATATCTCCGAGCGCAAGCGCGCCGAGTTAGCACTCGCGACCCGCACCGCCGAGCTTGCTATCTCCAATCGGCGCTTGGAGCGTGAGGCGAGGCGCCGGATCGCACTCGAGCGCGAGATGATGATCGAGGTTGAGATGGGCTTACGCGAGGTCGGGCTTGAGCTACATGATGACTTGGGGCAGGCGCTCACGGGAATCGCGCTGCTCACTAAAGCGCTCGAGCAGCGGCTTGGTGAAAAAGGTGGGGATGAGGCGGAAAACGCAACGCGGATTTTGACCTTGGTGAACCGCGCTATTCAACGCACACGCATGATCTCGCACGGCCTCTCGCCCTATATTGGCGGCGAGGATGGTCTTATTTCAGCGCTCATGCAACTGGCGGCGGATATCGATATGATCGGCACGATTCGCTGCGAGGCGGATTTGGATAGCACCATCCTCGTCCACGACGAAGTCGTTGCGCGGAGTCTGTATCGAATCGCGCAGGAGTCGATTAACAACGTACTCAAACATAGCCGCGCACAGCGCATTACGATGCGCTTGTTTCGGCGCGGCACAGATGTGCATTTGGTGGTGGCCGATGATGGCAAGACAACCCGCGCATTGACGGGAAAATTTCATAGCCTGCGCCACCGCGCCGATGTGATCGGTGCCAGGCTCACCATTGCCCAATCCCCGGCTGGCGGCACGCGCGTACACGTCATTTGGGCCGGCCCCGCACAAACGCCCGATGCAGCTCACCAATCGAAATTTCTCACGGAGGCTTAATGAAAAAGAAAATTATGGTCGTTGACGACCATTCGATTGTGTTGCACGGACTCATGCAACTCATCAATAGCGAGGCGGATCTTGAGGTGACGATGACGGCTGGCTCGGCCGAAAGCGCGCTCGAGTTACTCGCTACCCGCGTGCCCGATTTGGTGATCACCGATATTTCACTGCCCGGCTTATCTGGCATTGAGCTTACGAAAAATTTGGGTGCCATGCACCCGACCTTGCCGGTGCTGGTGCTATCGATGCACGATGAAATGGTGCATGGCGAGCGCGCTTTTCGTGCCGGTGCCAAGGGCTATCTGACCAAGCAGGATGCGACTGAAAAGGTAATCGGCGCGATTCGGCGCGTGCTCTCGGGCGAGGTTTATTTAAGTGATCGAATGCAGTCGATGCTGCTGCAAACGGTGCGCGGTAGCGGAAAAAATCAGGTTGCCTCGGTGCTCTCGTCGCTCACGGATCGGGAGTACGAAATTTTTCGCTTGATCGGTCTCGGCATGGGGTCGAGTGAAATCGCTACCAAACTAACGCGCAGCGTGAAGACGGTGGAAGCGCATCGCGCGAATTTGAAGCAAAAGCTGGGGATGCGAAACGCGAGTGAGCTTAATCGCTTCGCGGCAACCTGGGCGGATCGCGATCGGGTGTAATGTCGTTATAGGCTGGAAAGCCGCGCCGCGCCTAGGGTTAGCGTCTCAGACTTCTTGGCAAAACAAAATCTGACGATACCATCATCACGCTTGTCGTGATAAAAAGCGGAAAGCGGAATGCACACCACACCGTGCTCACGGGTGAGCCACATTGCAAAATCGGCATCTCCTTTCGGTGCGCCAGAAATGCCATCAAAGCGTGCCAACGCAAAATACGTGCTGCTTGGTTTTTGCCACTGAAATTTGGAGTCTGCGACACCGGCTAAAAATTGGTCACGCTTGGCTTGGTAAAACGCGGGCAACACTTCATGCGTGCGTAAGGCCATGTAGTCGGCCAGCGCATGTTGTGAAGGGGTATGCACGGTGAAAACGACAAACTGATGCGACTTACGAAATTCACGCATCAACGCCTCGGGTGCCACGCAGTAGGCGATCTTCCAGCCGGTGACGTGGTAGGTTTTGCCAAAGCTTGACACCACAAATGCGCGCTCCCGGAGCCCCGCCACACTCGATGCACTCACGTGGGCGACACCGTCAAACACCATATGCTCATAGACTTCGTCGCTAATGACGATAATGTTGGTGTTGCGTAACAGAGCCGCCAGTTGGTCGAGATCTGCACGTGACCAGGTGGTGGCGGTTGGGTTGTGCGGGGTATTGATCAGTATCGCGCGCGTTCGTGGGGTAATGAGCGCGGCAATCTCGGCGATGTCCGGACGAAAATCGGGCGCGCTAAGCCTTGCATACACCGGCGTACCGCCATTGAGGCGAATCACCGGCTCGTAGCTATCGTAGACCGGTTCAATGATGATGACTTCGTCCCCGGGGTGAACAATGGCCGTTAGCGCCGTATGAATCGCCTGGGTAGCCCCAGCCGTGATGGTGACTTCCTGCGCCGGGTGGTACGCGTAGCCGTACAGGCTCTCAATTTTTGCAGCGACCGCTTCGCGCAACGAGGCAATACCAATCATCGGCGGATATTGGTTATGCCCCGCGCGGGTGGCAGCATCAAGCCGATCAAGAAGCCTCGGGTCACAATGAAAATCGGGGAAGCCTTGGCCGAGATTTACCGCGTTATGCTCGGTTGCTAGTTGCGACATGACGGTAAAAATTGTCGTGCCAACGTGGGGAAGTTTGGATTGGATTGTAATCATCGCGGCATAATATCACTCACGCAATTCGCGCAGCACGTTCACCATCTCTTCACCTACCTCTATGCCTAAAGTCCTCAACGTTGGCGGCAACAGCAAAACCACCGCGATGCCCGCGCACTACCAATCTTGGCAGCAATGCTTTCTCGATATTGATCCGCGCTGGAAGCCCGATATTCTCTGCGATGCACGCGAGCTAACCACGCAGGCGGCGAATCAGTTCGAGGCCATTTACTGCTCGCATAATTTGGAGCACTACTACGTTCATGATGTCGCCAACGTGCTGGCGGGGTTTTCGCACGTATTGGTCAGGAATGGCTTCGCTGAGATTCGCGTGCCCGATATGCGCGCCGTGATGCAGTCGATGCTGGATCGCAACTTAGATATTGACGAGCCGCTCTATCAATCGCCCGCCGGGCCTATCTCGACCCGCGATGTGATCTACGGGTATGGGCTAGAAATTGAACGTAGTGGCAATGAATTTTTTGCCCACAAAACTGGGTTCACCGCGACATCCCTCCAGCGCGCGCTCAACGCGGCAGACTTTCCGTTTGTATTTTTGCAAGCGGGCAATTTGGAAGTGCGTGCGCTCGCGTTTCGCGCGCCGCCCACACCGATGCAGCAGCAGTTATTTGGGCTCCCGGATGTTTCGACCAACACGCCGGAACCCCAATAGGGGCGCGGTATTCCGGCCAACGAGCGCGCGACAAAGCGCGAATAACTAACGCGCTCATGGCCAAATTTTTGCGCCAGAAGTGGCGACGTGCCGGCGCAGATACATTGTCTCCCAACGACCTTGCACCGACCTTGCGCCGAATAGCCGCCCAATAAAAAAGCCGGAAAAATCCGGCTTTTTTTGCTGCGCGACTCGCTAAATTTATTCTGCGCCGGCTTCCACAACAGCCGCGTCCGGTGTCTCAGGACGATCCACCAACTCGACATAAGCCATCGGCGCATTGTCACCTTGACGGAAGCCACACTTCAAAATACGCAAGTACCCACCCTTACGCTCTTTGTAGCGTGGGCCGAGTTCGTCAAACAGTTTGACCACGATATCGCGATCACGCAAGCGGTTAAAGGCAAGACGCTTGTTAGCAAGCGAGGGCTCTTTACCGAAGGTAATAAGTGGCTCGGCCACGCGACGCAATTCTTTGGCCTTCGGCAACGTGGTCTTGATGATCTCGTGCAGAAAAAGCGAATTGGTCATGTTGCGAAGCATCGCTAAGCGATGGGAGGAGGTTTTGTTGAGCTTACGAAGCCCGTGGCGATGACGCATGGTAATGTCCTTTTGATCTTGGCCTTAACGCTCGTTTCCGAGCCAGCCTTGTTATCGTTATGGGTTGTAGATAAATTGCAAAATTGTACGACAGGTAAAACTATTGCTGATCTCCGCTCGCGCGGAAATCAGCACGGGAGCTTAATTACTTGGCAACACTAGGATGTGGCCAATTTTCGATCTTCATGCCGAGCGTCAGTGACTTGGTGGCAAGCACTTCCTTGATCTCGTTAAGCGACTTACGACCAAGGTTCGGTGTCTTCAACAATTCGTTTTCGGTGCGCTGAATCAAATCGCCAATGTAGTAAATATTTTCAGCTTTGAGGCAGTTAGCAGAACGAACCGTAAGCTCAAGGTCATCAACTGGCTGCAACAAGATTGGATCAATTTGTGGGGTCTTAGCTTCTTCATCAAGCATCGGCGTGCCTTGGAGATCAGCGAACACCGACAACTGATCGACCAACACCCGAGCCGCGTAGCGAACCGCTTCTTCAGGCTCAATTGCGCCGTTGGTTTCGATATCCATGACCAAACGATCAAGGTCGGTGCGCTGCTCAACGCGCGCACTTTCAACCGCATAGCTCACGCGACGAACTGGTGAATAGGACGCATCAAGCAAAATAGCACCAATCGCGCGACCCTCTTCACCACGGCGTGCCGTAGCAGCAACATAGCCACGGCCTTTTTCGACTTTGATCTGCATATCAAGCTTGCCACCGGTCGTCAGGTGGGCGATAACGTGATCAGGGTTCAGGATTTCGACATCATGCGTTTGCTCGATGTCAGCACCCGTCACCGCACCAGCCGTGCCCTTTTTGAGTTTCAAGGTCACTTCGTTGCGGTTATGCAGCTTCATGACCAAGCCCTTGAGGTTCAAGAGTAGATCGACGACGTCTTCCTGCACGCCTTCAATGGTCGAGTATTCGTGCAATACGCCTGAGATTTTCACCTCAGTTGGTGCGTAACCGGGCATCGAGGAGAGAAGAATACGGCGCAGCGCGTTACCAAGCGTGTGACCGTAGCCGCGCTCGAACGGCTCCATCACAACTTTAGCGTGAGAGGGCGAGATATTTTGCACGTCGATGATGCGCGGCTTGAGGAAAGTCGTGGCATTGCTTTGCATTGACGATGGCCTTTATAAAAGGTGAGGGCGCACCATGCAAAGCATGGCGCGCCAGAAAGACGAATTACTTAGAGTACAGTTCGACGACGAGTTGCTCGTTGATATCGTTAGCAAACTCAGCGCGATCCGGTAAGCTCTTGAACACACCGGAAAATTTCTTTGAATCTACTTCAACCCAGCTTGGAAAGCCATGGGCTTCGGCAAGCTTAAGTGCATCAACTACGCGCAATTGTTTCTGCGCTTTTTCTTTGAGTGAAACAACATCATTTGGTTTCAACAAAAACGAGGGAATGTTCACCGGCTTACCGTTGACCAACACGCCACAGTGGCTGACGAGCTGACGGCTCTCGGCACGTGTCGAACCAAAACCCATCCGGTACACGGCGTTATCGAGACGCGACTCAAGCAGCTGCAACAGGTTTTCGCCCGTAGCACCCTTACGACGCTCGGCTTCAGCAAAGTACGTGCGGAACTGACGCTCCAACACACCGTACATGCGGCGAATTTTTTGCTTTTCCCGCAGCTGCGTGCCGTATTCCGACACACGGTTCTGCTTTGCGCCGTGTTGACCAGGGCGCGATTCAAGTTTGCACTTGGAATCGAGCGGCCGACGGGCGCTTTTTAGGAAAAGATCGATGCCCTCGCGACGCGAGAGTTTGCATTTAGGACCAATATAACGTGCCATTTTCTAGTCTTTCTCGCGAATTACATACGACGACGTTTGGGAGGACGGCAACCGTTATGTGGTACCGGCGTCACATCCGCAATCGACATGATTTTAATGCCCAGCGCGTTGAGTGCGCGAACCGCTGATTCGCGCCCGGGGCCTGGGCCCTTGATGCGAACTTCGAGATTCTTGATGCCACACTCAATCGCAACCTTACCGGCGGCCTCAGCCGCGATCTGTGCGGCGAACGGTGTCGATTTGCGTGAGCCCTT
>JAYVGG010000169.1:0-5130 GCA_043772475.1 Burkholderiales bacterium | reverse complement strand
TCAGATAGCATCTGCGAGGCCACCGCGACGACTTGGCGCGGGTCGTCCGGGCGCAGATGGTCGCGGATAGATGCGTGTTCCACCTGATCGAGTGGCTTCACCGTCAACAAGGTATCGACAAACAGGCGATAGCCCTTGGGCGTGGGGATGCGGCCGGCGGAGGTGTGGGGGCTCGCGATGTAGCCCATTTCCTCGAGGTCGGCCATCACGTTGCGGATCGAGGCAGGCGAGAGCTCGAGACCTGAAAACTTTGAGAGCGAGCGTGAGCCAATCGGCTGCCCATCCGCGATGTGGCGTTCAACGAGATATTTCAGCAGGGTTTGGGCGCGGTCAGAGAGCATCATCGTATTGTAAGGAAAAACGCGGCGCTCGGTGTAAGCGAATGAAGCGAACGGCGTGGCGATGCGATAACCGCAAACCCACACGCCAATATGATTTAATCGCACCCATGTCTACTACGTCGATATTCAAAACCATCGCAGTCGTCACGCGCCCAGACGGGCAGGGTGCTGCCGAGTCACTCACGAGCCTCGTGGCACTGCTGCGGGCACGTGGGCTCCGGGTGCGAACGGATGCAAACACGGCGCGTTTTTTTGATACCGCCTCGGTTGATGTGGTGGCCCTTGAGAGCCTCATGCCCGGCGCAGATCTAGCGATTGCCGTCGGTGGGGATGGCACCTTGCTTGGTGTGGCGCGCTTCGCGGCGGCGGCGGATGTGCCACTGGTGGGGGTCAATCTCGGTACGCTAGGTTTTTTAACCGACATCACCAAGGCAGAGATGGTGGCCGTGATTTCGCGTGTGCTCGATGGCGAATTCACGCGCGAAAATCGCCTAATTTTAGAAGCCAAGGTCTTGCGCGGGCATGAAGTGGTTGCCCAGAGTATTGCGCTTAACGATGTCGTGGTCACGCGCGGGGCGATGGGGGCGATGATTGAATTTGCGGTCGAAGTGGACGGCGAATTTATCTACTCACTGCGTGCGGATGGCTTGATCGTGGCAACACCCACCGGCTCGACCGCCTACGCGCTCTCGTGCGGGGGCTCAATTTTGCACCCAGCACTTCCCGCGATTTCACTCGTCCCCATTTCGCCACATGTGCTGTCGAACCGGCCTATCTCGCTCTCAAGCCAATCCACGGTTCGTATCAAGCTTTTGCGCGGCAATAACGCGCGGGTTAATTTTGATGTGCAGTCATTTTATGACCCGGCAACAGACGACATCGTCGAAGTCGCGGCCTACAAACACCCGCTACGTTTACTGCACCCGACGGGTTATTCCTACTACGCCATGTTGCGTTCCAAGCTCCATTGGAATGAACGCAACGCTTAACGCTAAACGCTAAACGCTAAACGGCACGCCACCCATGCTACAGAGCCTCATCATTCGTGATTTTGTTATTGTTGATTCGCTCGAGCTTGATTTTGAATCAGGCTTTACCGCACTCACGGGCGAGACCGGCGCTGGTAAATCTATTTTGATCGACGCGCTTTCGCTGGCACTCGGTGCGCGCGCCGAAGCTAGCGTGGTGCGACTAGGCCAAGCCAAGGCCGAAATCGTGGCCGAATTCGCGCTCGCCCGCGTGCCTTTCGCGCGCGCATGGCTCGCCACCCATGAGCTTGCCGATGACGACACCAACATGTGCCTATTTCGGCGTGTGATTGATGCCAATGGCCGCTCGAAAGGCTTCATCAATGGCACCTCAGTCACGCTCACACAGATGCGCGATTTAGCCGCACTCTTGATTGATATTCACGGCCAGCACGAGCACCAATCACTGATGAAACGCGATGCACAGTTAGCCTTGCTCGACGATTTTGCCGACAACGCAAACGTGCTTGCCGAGGTCGGTATCAAACACGGCAAATGGGCCGAACTCGCCGCCACACGGGCATCTCGCGAGGCTAACGAAGCGGCGGTGGCACGTGAATCAGAAGAGTTGCAATACCAAATTGGCGAATTAGATCGACTTAAATTTGCCCCTGTTTCATGGGAAGGGGCGATCAACGAGCAGCGCCGATTAGCCAATGCGGCTGAGCTCATCGCCAGTACCGAGCGCGCGATTGAAACACTATCGGAAGCGGAAAATTCCGCCCTCACGCAAGTTGAAAACGTTGCCACCGATTTAGAGGCATCGAGCGAATCTGACCCTGCACTCACAGAAACGGTTGCCTTGATCGAAAGCGCCGGTGTTGAGCTACGCGAGGCGGTGACGGCACTAAGGCATTACTTACGCAAGCTCGATGTTGACCCCGCGCGATTAGCCGACGTAGACCGTGAGATTGCCAGCGTGCAAGAGATTGCGCGCAAATATCGCATTGAGGCCGCGCGGATTCCCGATGTGTTGCAAAAAAAGCGCGAGCGTTTAGCGGCACTCGGTGGGGGGCAATCGCTCGATGAGCTGATCGCGGCTGAGCAAGCCGCACTCGCGACCTACACCGAGAGCGCGAAAAAACTTTCCAAAACCCGCCAGCTTGCCGCGCGTAAATTTGCCGCCAATGTCACGCAATCTCTGCAGCAGCTCGCCATGCCGGGCGGAAAATTTTCGGTCGAGTTTGTCGCCCGTGAGCCAAGTGCATCCGGGCTCGAAGCCTGCGAATTCCAAGTCGCACCACACGAAGGCCAGCCGCCGGGCTCACTCGCCAAGATCGCCTCCGGTGGTGAGCTCTCACGCGTCTCACTCGCGATTCAAATGATGGCATCCGCCAAGGGCGGTGTGGCCACCCTGATTTTTGACGAAGTCGATGCCGGCATCGGCGGGCGCGTTGCCGAAGTGGTCGGGCGACTTTTGCGCGCACTCGGCTCGCAGCACCAAGTATTAGCCGTCACCCATTTGCCGCAAGTCGCCGCCTGCGCGCTACACCAATTCCAAGTCGCCAAAGCCACCCGCGCCGGTGTGACCGCAACCTCGATAGCCCCTCTCACCGAAAAACACCGCGTAGAAGAAATCGCCCGCATGTTGGGCGGCATCACCATCACGGCCGCCACGCGTAAGGCGGCCAAAGAGATGCTTGAAGGCGCACAGGTGGCGGTGGTGCAGTAGGGCGGGTTGGTTCAAACGCCAACTAAAAGCTTGTTATTGCGGCAGGGCACGGCTCGGCGCGACTTCACCCACCTAGTAGCCACGCCTCGCGCCTTGCGAGGCTCACCGCCGGGCTCGCTTGGGTGGTTAACGAACACAGCGTAGCAGCTTGCGCTTGGAGGGTGACGTGAAACGTTTTGATTTCGTCGCGGCGAGAAGCAATGAGAGCCACGACATCACCAACCGCATACGCACGAAGTTTTGCCTCAAGATTGCCCGCGTTCACACGCAGACCATCTAAAGTCAATACCGCGTCTCCTGCCGACAGCCCGGCACGCTGTGCGGCTCCATCGGTAAAAACTTGCATCAGCTTCGCGTCACCATTGCCCTCGCTACCAATACGCGCACCGAAGCTCGACGGAATCGGGTCTTCTGGATTTACGCGGGTGGGGTGTTTCCAGACAAAATCTATCGCGACGCTGGCAAAAATGGGCGTGAGATCAATATCGGTTTTGCCATACACGGCAGTCGCAAAAAACGCCGATAAATCGACGCCCGCAACCTGCGAGGCTATGGCTTCAATCAGGCCTTCGGGCACACCGATTTCTTTTTTGCCGTAGTCGCGCCAGAGTGCGCGCATCACGTCATCGAGCGATTTTTTGCCACCGCTTGCCTTACGAATCGTGAGATCCAGTGCCAGCCCGACAATCGAGCCCTTCTGGTAGTAGCTCACGATCGCATTCGGCGCGTTTTCGTCTTGGCGGTAGTATTTCACCCACGCATCGAACGATGATTCCGCCACACTTTGCTGATGCCGCCCCGCGTAGGTGTGTACGCGGCCAATGTTTTCGGCTTCGATTTCCAAGTACTCAAGCGGCGTGATGATGCCCGCGCGCGACAAAAAAAGATCGTCGTAGTAATCGGTAATGCCTTCAAAAAACCACAGTTGTCGCGTGTAGTTTTCGGCAAATAAATCGGTGTGCATGAAGCCTGCTGGCTTAATCCGCTTCACGTTCCACGTATGAAAATACTCGTGGGAGGCGAGTGACAAAAATCGCCGGTATCCCGTGGAGGCCCGCGTCTGGTGCGCTTCTTGGGCGGTTGGCAAATCATCGCGGCAAGCCAGTAATGCCGTGGAGGCACGGTGCTCAAGGCCGCCAAAACCTTCGCCCACGGCCATGATAAGAAACCAATAATCCTGCATAGGTGGCGTATGCGTGCTTGGCTCAAAGAATCGAATTTGTGCGTCGCAGATTCGCTTCAAATCGGCGCTAAGCCTCGCCGTATCGCAGCGGTGGCGGCCGGTGATGGCGATATGGTGGGTGGCGCCACAGGCGAGAAAAGAGGCGTAGGTAAAGTCACCCATTTCAACCGGGTGGTCGATTAGTTCATCGTAATTAGCTGCGTGAAAAGTGCCAAATAAAAGTGCGCCTTTTGGCACGCTGGTACGCTTGGAACGCCGCACCCCTATTGGGCCTTGAGGCAATGCGGTGGCAATTTTCCACGTCGATTTTTTGCTTGGTGCTTTGATTAAAAGCTCACACGGCGCATCGCGAAACCCCTCCACCATTAAGAACACACTGGTGCCATTAAAAAACCCATGGGTGTCATCCAAGTGTGAAGCGCGCACCGATAAATCCCACGCGTAGACCTCGTAGGTGAGCGTGAGCGCGCCGGCTACGCCACGCGCACATTGCCAGGAGTGCTTATCAATTTTTTCGACGGCTACGCTGGCCTTGCCGCAACGAGCGGTGAGCGAAATAATGTGGCGTGAAAATTCGCGGATCATGTAGCTGCCCGGGATCCACGTGGGGAGACGAAAAATCTGCCCGTCGTGGTTGGGCTTATTCACGGTCACGCTCACTTCCCACAGATGCGCCGCCGGGTTTTTGGGCGTGATGGTGTAGGCAATAATATCGGTTTTGGGCGTAGCGTTAATTTTCGTGCGGGTTGCCATGTTTTCTCTCGGTGGTTGTGCCAAGATTATAGGCGGCTTGGGTGTTGTGGCCGGTGGGCGTGATTCAAACTGATGTGGAGACGTGAAATGTGTTGCTTCCCCCTTTGCAAAGGGGGATTGAGGGGGATTTTCGGTGGTCGCGTCTAAGGCCAA
>JAYVGG010000168.1:0-3582 GCA_043772475.1 Burkholderiales bacterium | reverse complement strand
CGCTGGCTTCACCGCCTCGGTCGGCGGCACCTGCGGCGGCGCACTGGTCGGCACGACCTACACGACGAACCCGATCACGGCGAACTGCACCGTGGTTGCTGCATTTGTTGCGCCGGCGGTGTCCTTGACATCAGGCGTTCCGCTGAACCCTCTCAATTTTGGTTCCGTGACCCTCAACTCAACGGTCGGCCCACAGACGGTCACGCTCACTAACTCCGGCAGCGGCCCATTGAGCATTACAGCGATCACAACCGCAGGCGACTTTGGTTACATGACTCTCTGCCCGTTACCGGCCATGACACCACCAACACTGGCGCCTGGCGCTGCTTGCACGATTGACATCACTTTCACGCCCTTAGGCCTCAATACCCGAACCGGCTCAATCAGCATTACTTCAAACGCCACCGGCTCACCCCACACGATCTCCCTTACTGGTGTGGGCACACCCGTCCCTGTACCCAATCTCAGCGTCAACCCAACGGCCCTCGCCTTCACGCCACAGGTAATCGGCACGACGGGCGCGCAGCAGAGCATCAGAGTCACCAACTCCGGTACGGCAAACCTGACGATTAGTTCAATCACGGTTCCCTCGGGCTTCGTGCGTCAGGCTCCGCTACCACTCGTGACTGGAGACTGTGGTGCTTCCGTGAGTCCCGCATCGAGTTGCGTCATCGCCATCGCTGCAGCCCCTACCACCGTCGGCACGTACACCCGCACGCTCATCATCACGAGCAACGGCGGCAGCGCCAACGTCGCTCTCGAAGCCACGGGCGCCCCCGTACCCGTTGCCGTCATTGCTGTCAGCCCCGCACTCGATTTCGGCAACCGCGTCATCAACACCACGAGTACACCCCAGCCGATCTTGATTAGCAGCACCGGCCAAGCGCCGCTTTTCATCAGCAACATCAGCCTCACAGGCGCGAATGCGGCGGATTTCACCTTGACCGGTGATCCGTGCACCGTGTTGGTCGCGGGCTTTAGCTGCGCGTTCAATGTGGCCTTCCGCCCGGGCGCCATCGGCGCGCGCGTCGCACAGGTGCGGGTCGATACCAATGCATCCAACGGCACGAGCAGCACCATCAACCTTACCGGCAACGGCCTCCCCGTGCCCGCCCCGGTTGCGAGCACGAGTGCCACCGCGATAGGCTTTGGCAATAACATCATCAGCGGTGCTGCGCTCTTGCAAACATTCAACCTCACCAACACCGGCACCGCCCCGATGAATGTGGCCAGCATTGGCGTAAACCTAAGTGACTACGTCGTGAGCCACACCTGCCCGGCTGTGCTAAACGTAAATCAAAACTGCGCCATCACCATCGCGTTCTCACCCATCGGCATCGGCGCGCGGCCAGCCTTGGTGAGCATCATCACCAATGCCACACCAAACGAAGCCAACGTCTCGCTCTCCGGCACGGGGTGTAGATGGTTCACGCAAGCGGGCACAAGACTATTCACAACGCTCTGCGGGAATTGATGCGGTAGGCTCAGACACGCGCAGCCGTCTGCGCGTGTGGGTGAGGAATAGGCAATAACGAAAGTGCATAGAAAGCTGAAACCCAAGCAATGGCGCGGGGTTTCGGCCTTTTTTGTTATCAAGTTTAACCCCCAGCCTCGTAATAAATTCCACGCCCGTAGCCCGGAATACGCCCAGCGTTTTGTGCGGGGCCTCTGCCGGGCGCACGGCGTGAGGGCGACGAAACCCTGGATTACGCGTGGCACTATCCGAGGGTACGTTTGCTCGTTGGCGAGATCCTTCGCGTTACGTCCGCTGATATTTTGAAACGTCGTGCAATCAGTAGGCGAGGGCGGCGCACCACCAACGCCACGAGATTACGGCCTTCGCCGCCATGACAGCGGGCTTGAACCAGAATCGAGTGTCGTGCGCTTCACCCGCGCAATGCCTATGCACTGTCCCCGCCTAAACTTGTCATCCCGAGCGTAGCCGAGGGATCTGCTTTTGCCAGCACTCGCGCGGTGCGACGTAAGAGCAGGTCCCTCGGCTAAGCTCGGGATGACAAATTTTATTTTTTGAACGGTGAATCGGCGAGGGCGACGCACCACCAACGCCACCGGATTGCGGCGTTCGCCGCAATGACAGCTGATCGTGTCTGGCTTTGAACCCGCATCACCACCAACGCCACGAGACTGCGGCCTTCGCCGCAAGGACAATTGATTTTGTCCAAAGCGAACCAGCTTGACCGAATCTCGCAAAAGCCCACCCTCGCCCCATGCCAAATTGTGTCTTCCCAGCTCTGGTATGAGGCCTCGTGAACCACAGTGCCCCGCCGTTCTCGTCTATAATTCAAACGCTCGTTTTAATTTATTTTTAGCCAACTTTCGACCCAAAAAATGAAAATCCTAATCCCCGTAAAACGCGTCGTCGACTACAACGTGAAAGTGCGCGTGAAGTCTGACCAAACCGGTGTTGAGCTTGCGAACGTGAAAATGTCGATGAACCCATTCGACGAAATCGCGGTGGAAGAAGGGCTTAAATTAAAGGAAGCGGGTGTAGCCGCCGAGCTGATTGCCGCCTCGATTGGTGTCACCGCTTGCCAAGAAACCTTGCGTAGTGCGCTTGCGATGGGAGCAGACCGGGCGATCTTGGTCGAGACCGATGCGGGGGCCGAGATCGAGCCCTTGGCGGTGGCGAAAATTTTGCACGCACTTTGCGTGAAAGAATCGCCGCAGTTGGTGATTCTCGGTAAGCAGGCTATTGATGATGATGCCAATCAAACCGGGCAGATGCTGGCAGCACTCTTAGGCTGGCCGCAGGCTACGTTTGCCTCAAAGGTGACGATAGCCCATGGTGAGGCTGAGGTGGTGCGTGAGATCGACGGCGGGCTTGAGACCGTGGTGGTGAAGTTGCCCGCCATTATCACGACTGACTTACGCCTAAATACACCGCGCTACGCAACGCTACCCAACATCATGAAGGCGAAGAAAAAGCCCCTCGACGTGATGAAGCCGGCTGAGCTTGGCGTAGATATATCGCCGCGATTAAAAACGCTCAAAGTCGTCGAGCCCGCCAAACGTAAGGGTGGCGTGATGGTGGCTGATATTGCCGCACTCGTGGACAAGCTCCGCAACGAAGCAAAAGTAATCTAAATTTTTTGGCTTCTCTTTTGAAGGTAATCGTATGTCGATATTAGTGATTGCAGAACACGATAACAACGCGCTGAGGCCGGGCGTTACTAATGCCATTGCTGCTGCTCAAAAAATAGGCGGCGAGATTCATGTGTTAGTGGTGGGCAGTGGGGTGGCGGGTGCCGCGAAGGCCGCCGCCGCTGTGGCCCACGTGGCAAAGGTATGGGTGGCCGACGCGCCGCACTACGCGAACGTCGTTGCTGAAAATCTCGCACCGCTGGTGCTTGGCATCGCCCAAAACTACTCGCATATTTTGGCCAACGCCTCGGCTTATGGCAAAAATGTTTTACCGCGCGTAGCGGCAAAGCTCGATGTGATGCAGATCTCCGACATCGTCGCGGTGGAGTCCGCCGACACCTTCGTGCGGCCGATCTACGCGGGCAATGCGTTTGCGACCGTGCAATCGCGCGATGCGATCAAGGTCATCACGGTACGCTC
>JAYVGG010000167.1:0-4369 GCA_043772475.1 Burkholderiales bacterium | reverse complement strand
AATTTTTCGACCGAGTTGTGGCATTTGAAATCGGCGGGCACGGTGGTGATGCGCTCAGCTAGGTGCTGCAACTGCGGCATCGGTAAGCGCGTATCGACTGGCGTGCGCCAATCTTTGCCAAGGTACGGTGCCCAATCGACGGCCAGCGGTGGCTTGATGCCGTACAAAATTTTGGTGTTGGTGCTCTTGCCCGCGTCGAGCCGGGTGCGGATATTGGTCACCAGATCATCGCCATGCGTGGCCTCAACGGTGCCCTCGGCAACCAAGCGATCTGCGTAAACTTTACGCGTGCCGGGATGCTGGGCGATTTTTTTGTACATCAAGGGCTGCGTCACGAATGGCTCGTCTTGCTCGTTGTGGCCGAGCTTACGGAAGCAGACTAAATCAATCACCACGTCTTTGCGATATTTCATGCGGTATTCAAGCGCGATGCGGCCGACCATCAGCACGGATTCTGGGTCATCCGCATTCACGTGAAACACGGGTGCCTCGATCATCTTGGCGATGTCGGTACAGTAAAGTGAGGAGCGCGTGTCACGCAGATCAGAGGTGGTGAAACCGATTTGGTTATTGACCACGATGTGTACCGTGCCGCCAGTTTTGTAGCCGCGCGTTTGCGAGAGCGCCATGGTTTCCATCACGACACCTTGGCCGGCAAAGGCCGCGTCGCCGTGAATCAGGAGCGGAATCACTTCGTCGCCATCCGGGTCATTACGGCGCACTTGGCGAGCACGCACCGAGCCTTCTACCACCGGGTTCACGATCTCAAGATGCGAGGGGTTGAACGCCAGCGTGAGATGTACCGCGCCGCCCTTGGTTTGAATATCGGACGAAAAACCTTGATGGTATTTCACGTCGCCCGAGCCCAAATCATGCGCGTGCTTGCCTTCAAATTCGCTGAATAAATCAGCGGGCAATTTGCCCAAACTATTGACCAGCATATTGAGGCGGCCGCGATGCGCCATGCCGATGACGACTTCTTTAATGCCTTTAGCACCGGCACCCTGAATAAAGTCGTCCACCAGTGGGATTAAGG
Source organism: Burkholderiales bacterium (assembly GCA_043772475.1). GTDB lineage: Bacteria > Pseudomonadota > Gammaproteobacteria > Burkholderiales > Usitatibacteraceae > UKL13-2. The sequence continues at coordinate 3,333 of JAYVGG010000167.1, read as the reverse complement.
TCTCACCACCTTCGAGCGAGAAACGTTTTTGGCCCACGTAGCGGGTATGCAGGTATTTTTCCAGCGTCTCGGCGGCGGTTAGGCGATCGAGTAAAAATAGTTTTTCTTCCTTGGCGAGTGCTGGCTTGGATTGGATCGCTTCAAACTGCCCTTGGATCCAGCGCTTTTGCGCGGTGTCCGATATATACATGTACTCGACACCCACGTAGCCGCAGTAGGTGCGCTTAACGGCCGCAACGATTTCTTTTAGCTTGGCCGTTTCCACGCCGCCATTGATCTGGCCCTGCCACGAGCCGAAACTAAATTCGGCTTCGAGATCGGCTTCCGTTAAGTTGTAAAACGCAAGCTCAAGCTCTGGCACCGGCAAGCGCTCGGAGCGATTTAATGGGTCAAGCGAAGAGTGTCGCGAGCCCAGCACGCGATGGGCGCGGATGAACTGCAACACGCGCAGCGATTTTTTGTCGCTGCCCGCAGCCCCCCCGCCCACGTTCACATACGCAACACGCCCGCCGCCTTGCTTGGCGCGTTCCGCGAAGGCCGCGATCACAGGCGTGTGCGCGACATCTTTGGCCGCACTACCAGCTACATTGGGCAGCGCATCAAATTGCTTGCGCCAAGATTCGGAAACCGATGCGGGATCCGCCAGGTACTGCTCGTAAAGCTCTTCGATATACGGTGCATTAGCACCGAAGAACAGGGACGACTGCTGGAATTCTCGCATCATGATAGTGACCTCAAGCCTAAAAATATTCGGATAGAAACGCTCAAACGCTAATAACGGCGCGGGGTTTCGGCACTTGGCCGAAACCGGTGGCGGCGAAATTACTTGATGTCACGCGGTGCGGCACCGACATAAAGCTGGCGCGGACGACCGATCTTGTACTCCGGGTCGGCCACCATTTCGTTGAGCTGGGCGATCCAGCCGACGGTACGCGCCAGCGCAAAAATCGCGGTGAACAGTGGCACTGGAATCCCAATCGCGCGCTGCACAATGCCGGAATAAAAATCGACGTTCGGGTAGAGCTTGCGGCTGACAAAGTAGTCGTCTTCGAGCGCGATTTTTTCGAGCGCCATGGCGAGCTTAAAGAGCGGGTCGTTTTGCAGGCCGAGCGCATCCAAAACTTCGTGGCAGGTTTCACGCATGAGCTTGGCGCGTGGGTCGTAGTTTTTGTACACACGATGACCAAAGCCCATCAAGCGCACGTTGGAATTTTTATCTTTTACCTGTGTGATGAATTCACCGATTTTTTCAACACCGCCATTTTTCTGGATGTCGAAAAGCATATTGAGTGCGGCTTCATTGGCACCCCCGTGTGCCGGGCCCCAGAGGCACGCCACACCTGCTGCGATGGCCGCGAACGGGTTGGTGCCGCTCGATGCACAAAGGCGCACGGTGGAGGTAGAGGCGTTTTGCTCGTGATCGGCGTGGAGGATGAAAATACGATCAAGCGCGCGCTCGACGACCGGGTTCACCTTGTACGTTTCAGCAGGCACCGCAAACATCATGTGCAAAAAATTACCGGCGTAAGAAAGATCATTGCGCGGGTAAATCAGCGGCTGACCGACCGTGTATTTGTAGGCCATGGCGGTGAGCGTAGGCAATTTCGCAATCAGGCGAATCGCGGAAATCTCGCGCTGTTTCGCGTCATGCAAGTTGATGGAATCAGGATAGAACGCGGACATTGCACCCACTAGGCCCGTCATCACCGCCATGGGGTGTGCGTCGCGGCGAAAGCCGCGCAGGAAAAACTGCATCTGCTCATGAACCATGGTGTGATTGGTGACGCGGCCGACGAAATCCGCGTGCTGGGCGGCGTTTGGTAGGTCGCCGTTTAGTAGCAGGTGGCAAACATCTAAAAAATTACTCTTGGTGGCCAATTCCTCAATCGGGTAGCCGCGATAGAGCAACTCGCCCTTGTCGCCGTCGATGTAGGTGATGCTCGATTTACACGCCGCCGTGGAAAGAAAGCCGGGGTCGTAGGTGAACATGCCGGTCTGGCCGTAGAGCTTACGGATGTCGATGACATCAGGCCCTTGCGTGCCGCCGTACATGGGCAGATCAACCGATTTTCCGTCGCCGTAGGTTAAGACTGCTTTGCCTTTTTCTTCCATGTTGTTCTCCGCGTAAATTTGTTGCGTGGTTGAGTACGTTAAAAATCTTGAATTTTTTTCACGAGCACAGCGCGTGCCACGTCGTTCGTCGTAACCCGCGCCATCAGTAAATCGAGCAATTCGTTGTCACCCAGTTGCAGCAAACTATCGAGCACATCAAGCTCGGCATCCGGCATAGTGGGCAGTGTGGCTTGCAAAAATTTCGATAGCATTAAATCGTTTTCGAGCAAGCCACGCCGCGCCTTCCAGCGCAGCCGATCAAGCCGTCGTGGGTCAGGCTCGCTCACGCTATACGCCGCGCTTAACCATCATTTCTTTGATCTTGCCAATCGCAAGCGATGGGTTCAATCCTTTCGGGCACACGTCCACACAATTCATGATCGTGTGGCAGCGAAATAAACGATACGGGTCTTCGAGATTATCGAGCCGCTCATTGGTAACTTGATCGCGCGAATCGGCAATAAACCGATACGCCGCGAGTAGCCCTGCGGGGCCTACAAATTTATCTGGGTTCCACCAAAAAGACGGGCAGGAAGTCGAGCAACACGCGCACAAGATGCACTCGTAGAGACCATTCAACACTTCGCGCTCAGCCGGACTTTGCAAGCGCTCGGTCGTAGGTGCGGTATCGTGATTAACCACGTAGGGCTTGATCGAATGGTATTGCTTAAAAAACTGCGTCATATCGACAATAAGATCGCGAATAATCGGCAAGCCCGGCAAGGGCTTTAGTACCACCGGCTCTTCTAAATCGGCGATTTTGGTCACGCAAGCGAGACCATTTTTGCCGTTGATATTCATCGCGTCAGACCCGCACACGCCTTCGCGGCATGAGCGGCGCAGCGCCAACGTGTCATCGACTGATTTAATGCGAATCAGCGCATCGAGCAACATGCGATCAGAGGGCTCAAGCGCAATATCGTATTCTTTGAAATACGGTTTTTTATCTTGGTCTGGGTCGTAACGATAGATTTTGAATTTCATATTAGGCTCAGTCAAAAAATCAATACGTGCGGGCTTTGGGCGGGAAACTCTCTACCGTGAGCGGCTTCAAGTTGACCGGCTTGTAATCAAGCCGATTGCCCTCTTTGTACCAAAGTGTGTGCTTCAACCAATGCGCATCATCGCGGCCGTTTTCAAAGCCCGGTCTATCGTGGCAGTCTGCGCGATCGTGCGCGCCGCGTGTCTCCTTGCGCGCGTGGGCCGAGACCATGGTGGAGA
>JAYVGG010000166.1:0-2090 GCA_043772475.1 Burkholderiales bacterium | reverse complement strand
CGTACATATCGGCTACGGTGGCATCAAGGCGGTGAAAGGCATTTCGCTTCACGTGAATGCGGGCGAGCTCGTGACCTTGATTGGCGCGAATGGCGCGGGCAAGACGACCACACTCAAAGCGATTACGGGCTTACTGCAGCCGAGTGCAGGAAAAATTGAATACGACGGCAAACCCCTCGCGGGCTCACCCACGCACGCGATTGCCGCAAGTGGGCTCGTGATGGTGCCCGAAGGGCGCGGCGTTTTTCCCGGCCTCACGATTGAGGAAAATCTCCGCATGGGTGCCTTCACGCGCCGCGATCATGCCGCGATTGCGGATGACATCGCCCTCGCGTACCAGCGATTCCCCCGCTTAAAAGAGCGCGCCCAACAAACAGCGGGAACACTCTCTGGTGGCGAGCAACAAATGCTCGCGATCAGCCGCGCGCTAATGGCGAAGCCAAAATTATTACTGCTTGATGAACCCTCGATGGGGTTGGCGCCGATCATGGTGCAAAAGATTTTTGAGGTTGTGCGCGAGGTGGCGAAGACCGGCATGACGATTTTGTTAATCGAGCAAAACGCGCGCCTAGCCTTGCAAGTGAGCCAGCGTGGGTATGTGATGGATGGCGGCGTGATTACGCTTGAGGGGGACTCGAAAATGTTGCTCGCGAGCCCGAAGGTGCGTGAGGCGTATCTCGGCGAAGCGCTGCCGACGGCATGAGTGAGCTCACCCCAGCAGATCTGGTTGAGCTCAAGCGCGCCAAGACCTTGCTCGAAAACCCCGGCCTCGCCGCGCGCACCGCCGCCATGCTGGGCCAGCCCATGGAGCGCGGCATGGCGATGCTGCCTGAACGCGCAAAAAAAATAATCCACCGCACCTCTGAGGCAGCGATGATGAAGGCGCTCGATGTCGCCGTGAAATCGTTGGGCAGCGACGGTGCCGGATTGACCGCGCCTAAAAACAAGATGCATAAATTGGCGGTGGCAACCTCGGGCGCGCTCGGCGGTGCGTTTGGATTGGTCGCACTCGGCATCGAGCTACCGATCTCGACTTCCATCATGCTGCGCTCGATTGCGGATATCGCCAAAAGTGAGGGCGAAAATATTCAACACATCGACACCAAGCTCGCCTGCCTGAGTGTGTTTGCGCTTGGCGGCAAGGCTAAGAGTGACGACGCAAGTGAATCCGGCTACTTCGCCGCGCGCACAGCGATGGCGGGTGCTATGGCGGAGGCCGCAAAATTTTTGGCTGAAAAAGGCTTTAGCAAAGCCGGCGCGCCGGCACTCGTGCGCCTAGTGTCCATCATCAGCACACGCTTTGGCGTGGTGGTGTCCGAGAAAGCGGCGATGCAGGCAATCCCTATTATTGGCGCGGCTTCCGGGGCGATTATCAATACGCTTTTTATCGACCATTTTCAGTCGATGGCGCGCGGGCATTTTGTGGTGCGGCGCTTAGAAAAAATTTATGGCGAGGAGCCGGTTAGGCTCGCGTATTTAGAATTGTAGCGTGGCCTAAGTGTGTTACTCGCTCGCATGGCGAGCTGCCTGCTGCCCTCGCGCCGCCTCTCAATTTGTCATCCCCGGCTCGACCGGGGATCCAGTGGCGTTTCTGCGCGCATCACCCCGCAAAATCGCCGCGCCCACCTTTCAACTTGTCATCCCGAGCGCAGCCGAGGGACCCTCTGCACGCACCCGTGATGCGCCACCAAAAAGCAGATCCCTCGGCTGCGCTCGGGATGACAGGTTTTTAATTGTTGCAGGCAACACGCAGCAACACGCGCAACGAACGTCACAAGTTTTTAATTGCTGCGGGCAATATGCAGCAACAGGGGCAACGAACGTCACTGGATTGCGTCGTTCGACGCAATGACAATTTGTGGGGTGGTCGCCGATGCGGGAAAGTATGCAATCCGCACGCGCCATGTTGAAATGGGATGTGCAAATTCAACCAAACCCCGCGCCAATGCTTGCGTTCCACGGTTCACTCCACCCGTCATCCCCGGCCGGACCTTGAATCCAGTGGCGTTTCTGCGCGCATCACCCCGCAAAATCGCCGCGCCCACCTTTCAACTTGTCATCCCGAGCGCAGCCGAGGGATCTGCTGTTTG
>JAYVGG010000165.1:0-5998 GCA_043772475.1 Burkholderiales bacterium | reverse complement strand
TCTAGCCTGCCTATTTCACGGGGGTGGGTTCGAGAGTGGGTTGATGGGCGTGTGATTTTTCGCTCGAATGAGCGAAGGAATGTCGAGACATTCCGAGGGAAGAGAGCGGGTAGCGCATGTCCAGCGACCCACTATCGAGCCCGCAGGCCCAACGTATACGGCAAGTACAAAATGGATTCCGAGTCACTAAATTTTCGCGCTGGGAAGCTCGCTTTAGAGCGGGGCCGACCCGTGAAATAGGCAGGCTAGCGCAGCCTTTCCCAATTCCCCACGATTGAGCGACAATGTGAGCCTACTACCCAGAGGCTCCCATGATCTACGCGCTAGGCACCAAAACCCCGCAGCTCCTTGGCAACAATTACATCGCCCCCAACGCTGTCGTGATTGGTGACGTAGTGCTCGGCAAAAATGCCAACGTCTGGTGGGGTGCCACCATCAGAGGTGACAACGACACCATCACGCTCGGTGAAAACGTGAATATCCAAGACGGCTCGGTGCTGCACACCGATCATGGGGTCAAGCTCACGCTCGCCAACAATGTTTCTATCGGTCACCTCGTGATGCTGCACGGCTGCACGGTGGGCGAAGGCTCGCTCATCGGTATCAAGGCGGTGGTGCTCAATAACGCCGTGATTGGCCGCGATTGCTTGATTGGTGCCAATGCGCTGATACCGGAGGGTAAGGTGATACCTGATCGCTCACTCGTGGTGGGCTCACCGGGGCGCGTGGTGCGAACATTAACCGACGACGAAGTAGCGATGGTGCGCGGTATTGCCAAGCACTACGCCGATAATGCTGCGCGCTATCAAGCGGAGTTGCGCGCGATTGCCTGATTTCACCATCCCGCCGACGCGCACGCCCCCACGCGGTAGCCTGCGCGCGGGGTGGGGTGCGCTGATTTTGTTTACGCTCGTCTTGGTCTATGCGAGCCTGAATCCCTTCATCGGCTGGCGCGCACCCGAGGCGTTCACGTTATTGTCATGGCCTAAGTATTGGTCGGTGTTTGATATTGTCTTGAACGTACTCGCCTACATTCCATTTGGGGCCTTGCTCGCCTGGCAGCACGGACGACATGCGCCTATTGCAGGCGGCACGCTGTTCCGTAGCGCGTTGTTCGCGATCGCGATTGGGCTTTTGATGTCGGTGGCCCTTGAGTTAACGCAGCTCATGTTGCCGGGGCGGGTGTGCTCGTTATTTGATGTGCTTGCTAATGCGCTCGGTAGCGCGATGGGCGCGCTCGCGGTTGTGATGGCACCGGGCCGCGCGGCATTAGCGCAGGTTGCGCGGTGGCGGCATCGGCATTTCGCGTTTGGTGCGCGCGCCGAGTGGGGCATTCTCTTGCTGGGCTTATGGCTCTTCGCGCAGCTAAACCCAGCGATTCCGTTTTTTCAGGCAGGCTACCTTAGCTACGATATTCTCACCGCCGAAAAACCACACCCCTACGACCCACTTTTTTTGTTGCCGCAGGCGTTAGGCGTGGCGCTCAATGTGTGTGGCTTTGCGATGTTTGTGGCCGTCATATTGCACCCGGCCAAACGTAAACTCATCAATGCGTTACTCATCTTAGCACTTGGCTTTGTGGCCAAAGTATCTGCTGCTGCGCTCATGCTTAAAGCACCGCTGCTCGTTGATTGGATTAGCCCGGCGACATTGATAGGCTTGGCGTTTGGCGTGGTGATGTTTAGTCTGGCGGTGCGGCTCCCTTATCGCTGGCGTGTGTTTGCGGCAACATTGTTAGTCTTTGCCGGCGGCCTCATGGCTAAAATAACCAGTATCTACGGCGCGCTCGACGAAACCCTCAGGCTATTTAATTGGCCCTACGGGCACCTACTGAATTTCACCAGTCTCACCCGTTGGGCGCACGAAGTTTGGCCTTTACTAGCCTGCCTATTTTTGGCCATTGTATTTTTGCGGCATCGCGATATTCCTTAATTTTTTTCTGAGTCGAGACCCCATGAGCTACTACAAACACCATGTTTTCTTTTGCGTTAATGAGCGTGTCGAAAAAACCTGCTGCAATAAACACGATGCCGAGGGCGTGCGCGCCTACGCGAAAGACCGCATCAAGGCGCTCGGGCTCAATGGCGAGGGCAAGGTTCGCATCAATAGCGCTGGCTGCCTAGATCGCTGTGACGAAGGCCCCGTCATGGTGGTGTATCCAGACAATGTTTGGTACACCTACGTCGATAAAGCCGATGTGGACGAAATAATTTCGGAGCACATCGAGCACGGCCGCGTGGTCGAGCGCTTAAAGATTTAGCGCCGTGGCGACACTCCCCATCACCCGCGAAACGATCACCGGCGAAGCTGGTGCGATCGAGATTGCGGCAATTTTGCCGACCGAAGCGGTCGCGCGCGCGGTTGCTGTGATCGCGCACCCGCACCCGCTTTTTGGCGGCACCATGGATAACAAGGTGGTGACGACGCTCGCGCGCGCGATGTTTGATGCCGGGGCTTCGGCTTACCGATTTAATTTTCGTGGGGTCGGCGGCAGCGCGGGCACGCACGATGAAGGCCAGGGCGAGACCCGCGATATGGAGGCTGTCATCGCCCACGCGATGGCGCGCCACCCGGGGCTACCGCTTTGGCTCGCCGGGTTTTCGTTTGGCGGTGCTGTGACGCTCGCGGTGAGCGAAAAGGTTCTAGCGAGCGAAATGATCTTGGTGGCACCCGCGTTTAAGCGCCTCGCAAACTGGGCGAACAATAGCGAAGGTGGCCGCCCGCCCGCATCCACGCTGGTGATTCACGGTGAGGCGGACGAGACCGTGCCGCTCGCCGATTCACTAGCGTGGGCGCGCCCACGCGATATTCCGGTGCTGGTTATTGCCGGTGCTGACCATTTTTTTCACCAAAAGCTCCATATCATCCGGCGTATCGTCGGTCGCTTGGTGGTCGGGCCGCCATCCCGCGATTAGGGGCTTTACGCGCGCTCAGTTCGTCGTAAAATAAAGTTACTCGTCTTATAACAACAATTCAGCCATGCTAGGTTCGATCCCACTTTTTGATACGCTCAGCGCCAAGCAGCTATATAGCCTTGCCGCTGAGGCACACGAAAAAACCTACCAAAAAGGCGAGGTGATTCTGCGCGAGGGTGAAGTCGCGGATTCGCTTTTTGTCATTCGCACGGGGCAGGTAAAGGTCTACAGCGTGGATGCGGCTGATGCTGCGCGGGAAATAATTTACAAGATGCTTTCGCCGGGTGATTTTTTTGGTGAAATTCCGATGTTCGACCAAGCCGCGCGCAGCGCCAACGTGGCAGCACTCAATACCTGCCGCGTACACGTGCTCTCCTATGCCGGGTTTCAAAACGTGATTGCCGGCTCTCCCGATATCGCCTACCGCGTGATGGAGCGCATGGCCAAGCGGCTGCGCGACGCTGATCGCAAAATCGGCACCTTGGCGCTCCTCGATATTTCTGCGCGCGTCTCGCGCACCTTGCTTGAGCTCGCCATTATGTCGAACGGGCGGCGCGTGGTTGGCGAGCCGTTCACCCAAAAAGATTTAGCCAGCATGATCGGTGCCTCGCGCGAGATGGTAAACCGCACCTTGAAAGATTTATCCGATGGCGGCTTTATTCACGTCGAGCGCCAGTCGATTACGATCCTCGATGAAAACTTTGAGGCCCAATAAAAAACCCGCCTCACGGCGGGTTTTTTACGGGTGCAGTGACTATCGGTATTTCACGCTGCAACCATAAGGCGTACTGGTCGCCTTGCTCACCGCCTTGCCACTTTTTGATTCATCAAGCGCTGCGGCCAGGTAGTTTTGCGCGCGCTTAAGATCGTCTTTATTAGCACTCGGAATACTATCAATCGCGCCCGCGTAAACGAGCGTACCGGCCGGGTTAATCACATACATGTGCGGTGTGGTTTTAGCGCCATAAGCCAAGCCCACCTTGCCGTCTACGTCTGGCAAATAAGCGTCAGGCGTGGATTTTTTCTCGCTCAAGTAGGTCTTCATTTGCGCGTTGCTACGGTAGTCTTGATGATCGGTGTTGGTTGAGTTCACGCTCAACCATACCGTGTCTTTGGCATCGTATTTATCTTGCAGCGCCTGCATGTTGCTGGTGTCATAGTGCTTGACTACGAACGGGCAGGCCGGGTTATGCCACTCGAGCACAACGTGTTTGCCTTTGAAGTCCGATAGCTTGACTGCTTTACCGTTCAGGTCGGTAAGCGAAAAATCGGGCGCGGGCGTGCCGACACTCGCAGCCGCCAATACCGCACTAGAGAAAACTGTCGCAAAACTAAACGCGAAAAGACTTTTTTTCATGAGATCTCCTTCAATAAAGTAGTAGCGGTTTGAGTGGCAGCCGCGCTAAAAGTTCGCCGTCCCTATGCCATGCGCTTTTTAAGCTCCATATCGACCGCGTGCATGTATTCCTCAGTCGTCAGATACGGATGATCGGGACGAATCAAAATCGCCAAATCTTTAGTCATCTTGCCCGACTCAACCATATCGACGCAGACTTTTTCGAGCAGTAGCGCGAAATTCACCACGTCAGGGGTGTTATCCATGCGGCCGCGCGCTTGCAGGCCACGCGTCCAGGCGTAGATGGATGCAATCGGGTTGGTGGAGGTGGGCTTGCCTTCTTGGTGCATACGGAAGTGGCGCGTTACCGTGCCGTGCGCGGCTTCGGCTTCTACGGCTTTGCCGTCCGGTGACATCAAGACGGATGTCATCAAGCCAAGCGAGCCGTAGCCTTGCGCCACGGTGTCAGATTGCACGTCGCCGTCGTAGTTTTTACAAGCCCACAGATAGCCGCCGCTCCACTTCATGTTGGCGGCGACCATGTCGTCGATTAAGCGGTGCTCGTAGGTGAGCTTGGCGGCATCAAAGCGCGCTTTGTATTCGGCGTTGAAAATTTCTTCAAATAAATTTTTGAAGCGGCCGTCATACACTTTCAAGATGGTGTTTTTGGTCGATAAGTAGACTGCGTAATTGCGCTGCAAGCCGTAGGTGAAACAGGCGCGCGCAAAGCCACGGATGGATTCATCAAGGTTGTACATTGCCATCGCGACACCGGATGCGGGCGCTTTGAATACTTCACGCTCAATCGGGGCGGAGCCATCGGCAGGCACAAATTTCATCGTGAGCGTGCCAGCAGATGGAAAGTGAATATCGGTGGCGCGGTATTGATCCCCAAAGCCGTGGCGGGCGACGACCACGGGCTTATCCCAGTGGCCCACTAAGCGCGGCACGTTTTTGCAAATAATCGGCTCGCGGAAAATCGTGCCGTCGAGGATATTGCGGATGGTGCCGTTAGGCGATTTCCACATTTGCTTTAAGCCAAATTCTTTTACACGGCCTTCATCAGGCGTGATGGTGGCGCATTTTACGGCGACCCCGAATTCGCGCGTGGCATTGGCCGAATCAATGGTGATTTGGTCATTGGTCTCGTCACGCTTTTGCATGCCGAGATCGTAGTATTTGAGGTCAACATCAAGGTAGGGCAAAATCAATTTTTCGCGAATCATCTGCCAGATGATGCGTGTCATCTCATCGCCATCCATTTCGACGATGGGGTTTTTAACTTTGATCTTTGCCATGAAAATTGCTCCAGTGAGTGTGGGTAAAAGCGAACGTTAGTCGAAAATTATAGCAAATCAGGCTGCCCTACCCTAGTCGCGGGATGCCTGCCAACACCAAGGTGCGCCAATTGCGGCACAATGCGTTGTAGATTGTAGGCTTGGGTAAATTTTGGGAGGAATTGCACGATGAAAAAAATCACCATCTTGGCCGTCGCCACCGCTGCGCTGCTCACGCCCGCGTTTGCGGCCGAAACGACCGCGCAAAAAAACGGCTGGTCAAACTACACCATGCAGCTTAGCCGAGTAACGGAATCAGTGAACAAGGTCTGCGAGACCAAGATTACTGCCGCCTACGACAAATCGAGCTATAAAAATTTCGACCCCGCGAGTGACCGCACGCAGTCCCTTTGCCAGAACGGCGTGAATGCGCTCGCGTCGATTTGCAAAGCGCCGTCGGGCAAAGCGTC
>JAYVGG010000164.1:0-2228 GCA_043772475.1 Burkholderiales bacterium | reverse complement strand
GGCATCAACTTAGGCCCCGTCAAGCTGGTGCGCGATTTTAATAGCCAGCCCAATATCGTCGGCGATGGCATCAACGTAGCGCAGCGCATCATGAGTTTTGCGGCACCCGGCCAGGTGGTGGTGTCGCGCTCGTATTTTGATGTCGTCTCGGTGATTTCGGATGAATACGCCAAGCTTTTTCGCTACGAAGGCTCGCGCACCGACAAGCATGTTCGCGAGCACGAGATTTACGTGGTGGGCGATTCTGTTGCAGCATTCAATCAGGCCAAGGCAGGCATGGCCGACCGTGCCGCCGCAACCAACCCGCGCGTGCGCGTACCGGCGCTAGATGCGAGCGCAACGGCCGAGGGCACAAGCGAGCCTATCGCCGTACCGTTTATGCAAGACCGCACAAAGCTCCTTTGGACGGGTGCTGTCCTCGCGACCATGGTCTTGGTGTTGATTGCATCGCTCGTGGTTACCAAGCCAGCGAGCGCACCGATTGCATCACCCGCCATCACGGCTCCTGCGAAACGCGCTGAGTCAATCCCCACCACAGCTTCGATTGAAGCCGCAAAAAGCGCAGCCCCAAACTCCGCCGCCGCGCCGCCCACGACGAGCCCACCCGGCGCCACAACCGCTGTTACGCCGACCACTGACAGCCCTGGGAGTGCCATCGCCAAGGCCGCAACAACGCCTGTCACCACGCTGCCGGGGGCAAAGCCGCCGACATCGCCCGTGGTGAGCCCCGCAACGGCTGATGCAGTTTCGATTACGGCGAAGCCCAGCACGCTCAAGTTTGGCATCACGCCTTGGGGCAATGTTACGGTAGACGGGGTAAAGTTAGGCCCCTCTCCGCCGCTCAAAGAGTTCAAATTGCCCCCGGGAAAACACAAAATTGAGGTGCGTAACGACGACGGCGCGCCCTTCGTTACGTCGGTTGATCTAAAAGCGGGCGAGACGCTTCAGGTAAACCACAAGTTTTAGAAACACACTCTCGCCCGTGGGTTCCTAACTGGCTTTTTTATGCTCGCACTCTAGTCGGTATCTATTCATGAATTTAATTTGTTTTTTTTGTACCGCCGGTAGGGTCCACCGCTTGCTCGCAGCCAGCGTGATCGCTCTCATCACCCTAACGGCTTGCGAGACAACGCCGCCTGCCGGGCCATCGCCAGATGCGCTGGCCTTGCAACAGCGAACCGCGCGCGCAAAATCAACTCTCCAAGCGGCAACAAAAAGCTACGATGCCGGAACATACGATGATGCGCTACGCGGCTATTTAACGGCCTTAGACAGTGGGCTTCTCACTGCGGTCGAGCAAATTGATGCGCGCAAACATTTGGCTTTCATTCACTGCATCAACAACCGTGAGACGAGTTGCAAGGATCAGTTTGAAAAAGTATTGGTCCTCGATCCGGCATTTTTGCTTTCAGCGGCCGAAAGCGGACACCCCTCATGGGGCCCCGTTTTTAAGCAGGTCAAGTTGGAAGATGCGGCACGTAAGTCGGGCACACCATTGCCAGCCGCACCGATGCCCGTGGCGAAGCCAGCCGCAGCCACACCCGTGGTACCCCCGCCCCCCCCACCCGTGGTGCTACCGAGCTTGGCCAAGAACCTACTCAACGCCGGGATTGCAGCCTATGAGGCAGGCGAGTATCCAAAGGCGCTCAAGAGCCTGCAAGATGCACTAAAAGAGTCGCCATCACTAGACTATGCCGACCAAATCAAAGCGCGAAAATATTCCGCCTTTAGCTATTGCTTAACCAATCGCGCGACGCTTTGTCGTACCGAGTTTGAGCAAATTCTTACGCTCAACCCGGATTTTGTGTTATCCCCTGCCGAAGCCGGTCACCCATCGTGGGGCCCCTCGTTTCGCGCGGCAAAAGCGCGCGTGAAGCCAGCCGCTCCACCAGCAAAGAAACCATGACGATGGAGACGCTGGGGCGCTACAAAATACTCGGAACCATCGGCCAAGGTGCCATGGGTGTTGTCTATAAGGCGATTGACCCGATGATTGACCGCACGGTCGCGATCAAGACGGTGAATCTTGCACTTAACCGCGAAGATCTTGCCGAGTACGAGGCCAGGTTTCAGCAAGAAATTAAAGCGGCGGGGCGGCTCAATCACCCCAATATCGTCACGATTTACGACGTAGGTCGCACCGACACCATGGCCTATATGGCGATGGAGCTTCTTGACGGCAAAGAGCTAAAGGAATTGCTCGCCGATGGCAAATCACTCCCGGTCGC
>JAYVGG010000163.1:0-7562 GCA_043772475.1 Burkholderiales bacterium | reverse complement strand
CATCACCTTGCTCCATGCCGCCACAAACTGCGCGACGAAGTCCGCTTCGAAATCGCGCGATGCGTACACTTCTGCGAGCGCGCGCAGTTGCGCGTTTGACCCGAAGACGAGATCCACAACGGTTCCGGTCCACTTGAGCTCACCTGTTTTCCGGTCTCGCCCTTCCAGCAGCGCCGCGTGGGCGGCTGATTGCTGCCACTTGTTTCGCATGTCTAGCACATTCACAAAAAAATCATGGCTCAATGTTTCGGGGTGTTTTGTGAATACGCCATGCGCGCTCTGGCCAACGTTTGTGTTTAAGACGCGCAGCCCGCCGATCAATACCGTCATCTCAGGCGCAGAAAGGGTTAGCAATTGCGCCTTATCAATGAGCATCTCGGCTGCCGCACCTTCCAGGCCTTGCTTAACGTAGTTGCGAAAACCGTCTGCGGCTGGCTCGAGCACGGCGAATGAATCGACATCGGTTTGCGCTTGTGTGGCATCGGTGCGGCCCGGTGTGAACGGCACACTCACAACATGCCCCGCCTTGCTCGCGGCCGTCTCAATTGCCGCTGCACCTCCCAATACGATCAAGTCGGCTAACGAAATTTTCTTTGCGCCGGATTGCGCGCTGTTGAAATCTTCTTGAATCGCTGCGAGTTTTTGCAATACCAAGGCGAGCTGTGCGGGCTGATTTACCGGCCAATCTTTCTGCGGCGCGAGCGCAATCCGCGCGCCGTTTGCGCCACCACGCTTATCACTGCCACGGAAGGTGGAAGCGGATGCCCACGCGGTACTCACCAATTGCGAAATCGACAGGCCAGCGGCGAGCACTTTCATCTTGAGCGCGGCAATATCTTGTGCGTCGATAAGTGGATGATCGAGTGCGGGAAGCGGGTCTTGCCAGATCAAACTCTCTTTGGGTACGAGCGGGCCTAGGTAGCGTGCCACGGGCCCCATATCGCGGTGTGTGAGCTTGAACCAGGCCTTGGCGAAGGCATCGGCGAAGGCTGCTGGGTTCGCATAAAAGCGACGTGAAATTTTTTCGTACTCAGGGTCTACTCTGAGCGCCATATCTGCCGTGGTCATCATCGGCGCGTGTCGCTTCGCTGCATCGTGGGCATCTGGTACCGTGCCAGCCGCCGCCGCAGATTTCGGTGTCCACTGGTGGGCGCCGGCAGGGCTTTTGGTGAGCTCCCAGTCGTAGCCTAGGAGGTTCTCAAAGTAATTGTTGTCCCACTTGATCGGGTTCGTGGTCCACGCACCTTCGATGCCGCTGGTGATCGTGTGAGCCCCCTTGCCGCTGCCCAAGCTATTGATCCAGCCAAAGCCTTGCGCCTCTACTGCGGCACCTTCAGGCTCAGCACCGACATGGCTCGTGGGCCCCGCACCGTGCGATTTGCCAAATGTGTGGCCGCCCGCCACGAGCGCTACCGTCTCTTCATCATTCATCGCCATGCGAAGAAAGGTCTCGCGAATATCGCGGGCAGAGGCGAGCGGGTCGGGCTTGCCATTGGGGCCTTCCGGGTTCACGTAGATCAAGCCCATCTGCACCGCGCCGAGCGGGTTCGCAAGCTCACGGTCGCCGCTATAACGCTCGTCGCCCATCCACTTGGCTTCTGGCCCCCAGTAGATGTCCTCGGCGGGCTCCCAAATATCGGGGCGACCACCGGCAAAGCCAAACGTCTTGAAGCCCATCGAGTCGAGCGCGACATTACCGGCCAAAATCATCAGATCTGCCCACGAAAGCTTGCGGCCGTACTTCTGTTTGATCGGCCAAAGCAATCGGCGCGCTTTGTCGAGATTGCCGTTGTCAGGCCAGCTATTGAGTGGCGCAAATCGCTGCGCCCCAGTACCGCCGCCACCGCGCCCATCGGCCACGCGGTACGTACCCGCGCTATGCCACGCCATGCGAATAAAAAATGGCCCATAGTGGCCGTAATCCGCAGGCCACCAATCTTGCGAATCCGTCATCAGCGCGTGTAAATCTTTGACAACGGCGTGTAGATCAAGGCTCTTGAATTCTTGCGCGTAGTTAAACGCCTCGCCCATCGGGTCGGACTCGGCCGAGTGCTGATGCAAAATTTTCAGATTGAGTTGATTGGGCCACCAATCTGCATTGGTGTGAGCGCCTGCTGTGCTCTGTTTGAGAGCACCGCTAGAAAATGGACACTTCGCTTCGTTCGACATGGTTCACCCCGTAGGTTGGTTGTGATCAAGCAGGTGTTCATTGTGGAACTTGATTAAAGATTGAGCAAATTGATTGATCGAATCGGGACGATAGGGGACGCGAATGGCGGGCGACTCAGTATTGTCAGACCCTTGTGCTACTGTCATTGCATCGGCTAAATAGCCAGCCATCTTTGCAGAGGAAGTCTCATGCCCTTTCGCCGTCACCTACGGCTTGCTGATCTTCGGGGAATCGGGCGGCTCGCCATCGACGCCACCATCGGCATCACCGATCTGGTGGAGGCGATGCATCGCAATATCGCCAGCACCCCCGGCATCTTTGGCGATCAAGCCGTGGGCGGCGCACGCGGGCTGGCGGGGCTCGTCTATCGCAGTGTGCGCGGCACCACGCGTTTGATCGGCGGTGGTATTGATGCGGCGCTCGCACCACTGGTGCCGCTGCTGGGCGCTGATACCTCGT
This sequence comes from Burkholderiales bacterium, assembly GCA_043772475.1. Taxonomy (GTDB): domain Bacteria; phylum Pseudomonadota; class Gammaproteobacteria; order Burkholderiales; family Usitatibacteraceae; genus UKL13-2. The sequence continues at coordinate 4,933 of JAYVGG010000163.1, read as the reverse complement.
CGCGCGAGCGTAACGCCGTCGTCTCTGCGCTCAACGGCATCATGGGTGATCACCTGCAGGCCACCCGCAATCCGCTGGCACTTCGCATGAATTTTTGTGTGGAAGGCGATGCGCTGCCGCTGACACACGACGCGCTGGCCGCAGCCTTCCCGCACGCCTCGGGCAAAATAGTCATCCTCGTTCACGGCCTCTGCATGAACGATCAGCAATGGCTGCGTGCGGGCCATGACCATGGCGTAGCACTAGGCCGCGATCTCGGCTATTCACCTCTCTACCTGCGCTACAACACGGGCCTACCGATTGCGGCAAATGGCCGAAGCTTGGCAGCGATACTCGATGAATTGGTCGCGCACTGGCCGGTAAAGGTGCGCGAGATTGTGGTGCTGGCGCACAGCATGGGCGGCTTGGTGGCACGCAGCGCTTTTTACGTGGCTGGCGAAACAAAATGCGGCTGGCCGGCCATCACCCGCGCGATGATTTTTCTCGGCACCCCGCACCACGGCGCGCCGCTTGAGCGTGGCGGGCACTGGCTCGATACCATCCTCGCCGCTAGCCCCTACGTGGCACCGTTTGCGCGCATCGGCCAATTGCGTAGCGCTGGCATCACGGGCCTGCGCTACGGCCATGTCCATGAGCGCGCCGCCAACCACGCTGTGCCCACGCACCTCCCGCTGCCAGCAGGCACGCCGTGCTTCGCGATTGCGGCGAGTGCCAGTAAAGAGGGCGGCGAAATTATTCGCAACTTATTAGGCGATGGCCTGGTGCCCGTTGCGAGTGCGCTCGGGCGGCACAAAAATAAAATGCGTGACTTAGCGTTTCCGCTTGATCGCCAATGGATCGGGTATGGGATGAATCACATGGACTTACTGAGCGCTACGCCGGTTTACGAAAAAATCCGCGCGTGGCTCGCGTAGGCTGACGGGTAGGGCGCAAGCAAGGCCGTTATCCACTTTAATAATCAGTATTGGCTTGGCACCAAAACACGTTTGATTAGGAGCTTCACCATGCACGTCAGTCATCTCAATTTAAGGCAGCTTGTTAGCGCGTTCGTTATTGCACTGTGCTGTGGGCTTTCTGCACAAGCCAGTGAAAACGAAAGGGCGGCTGAAAACGAAAGCGCGTGGAGCGCGCTAAAAAAGCCGGGCACCATCATACTTTTTCGCCATGCCACAGCACCCGGCGGTGGCGACCCTGCTGGGTATGTGCTCAATGATTGCAAAACGCAACGTAATTTGGACGAAGTGGGTCGCGCGCAAGCACGCCGCATTGGCGAGCGTTTTCGTGAACAGGGTGTCAAGGCCGAAGCGGTACTCACCTCGCAATGGTGCCGCACGCGCGAGACCGCACAGTTAGCTTTCCCCGGCTTACCGAAAGACGCGCCCGCGTTTAATTCATTTTTTAATGATCGCGGCACGGAGGCCGCGCAAACAGCCGCTGCACGAAAGCAATTACTGACTTGGCGAGGCGGTGGCGTTTTAGTGGTGGTGACGCACCAAGTCAATATCACCGCCCTTACCGGTGTCTCGCCTGACTCTGGTGAAGGTGTGATCGTGCACAGGCAAGGGCGTGAGCTGGCCGTGGTGGCAAGGCTTCAGCCATGAGGTGGAGGGCGCATTTCTGACAAATCGCGCTGCCCCTTCTACGTGGGTATAGAGTGGCGCTGGAATATGTACAGGCGTATTTGTGGCAAACCCACCTGAAGTCAGCTTTACCGAGGTTCGTACCCACGCCAAGCTCTGGTTTGACGCAGCCGAATCACGCAAGTCGGCTCACGTGGCCAATCCGGGTTTATCGGAAAATCACCTAACCGAACAGTTTTGAGAACTAGCCGCAGACTCGGATTGGGGTCGTGTGGGAAACGCCAGCAAGGCGGCTTTAGTTTCCGCGGCCGCGCGATTGGCGGCCAATCTCGCATCAACCAATTCAACGATCTCGTCGATCGCCGCGTGCTTTTGCCCGCGTTGTGCGGCGATACCTTGCACGAGCTTATCCACGCGCTCGATGTTAGGCGCACCACCGAAAAGCGCGCGTGCGGCGGACGACGGGTTCGCCAAGTTATTGGCGGCAGCCGCGTATTTCATAAAAGGCACGAGATCGGATTCGGCCGCACCCATCGTCCGGCACAGATCCCCCACCCAGTTGTAGACGCTCTTTGAAAGTTCAACATCGTCCAGCACCGCATCTTTAATCGGGCGCATCCCGTCCTTCTGAATGCAGCGATAGTTGCCAGTCATCAACATGCTCCACTTGGCGAGCGGCACAAAAATCGACTCATGTACTTTCAGTTTGACGGGGAGCTCGATCATGCCGCTGCCGGTATCAAAACGAATCGCTTCGATATCAGCCTCAATGTTGCGTAGCATTTGCGTGGCTTCTTCGGACTCAAAGGGTGCCGCCTTGAAGTTGGTCGGCAATCGCACTTGCAGGACGTTGGACTTTTCCTCGGGAGGGCGGAACGCTTGGGGGTCGGGGCTACAAAGCGTCATGGCGGCCGGATCAAAACCATCCCAGACCGTCGCATCGGTATAAGCATCGCGAATCTTCGAGACATCCACACCCGGTAAGCGCGCGACGTAGGGCGGCGGCGGCATGTTCATGATCGATATGCACGGTACGCGCATTTTGGCGATGTCGGCGAGCAACGCGCGCACGTCTGGCGAGCTGTATTGCGATTCCTGCATCGCAAGGCCGATCAAATCGAAATCGCGCAGGTTGACCTTGTCGGGGGTGGTGGCGGAAAGTTTGCCGGCGCATTTGCGCGAGTCGATCTCAAGCAAGCCTTCGCGGCCCGGGATCGGCAGGCGCACGCGCGTTCCTTCGGTATTGATGAGATCAGCCCCGGCGGCACGGCAGACGAGCTGCACATGGTGACCCGCAAGCAGAAGTTTTGCCGCGAGCAGGGAGCCGTAAGATGCGCCCAAAATGAGTATGTTGTAGGTGGTGCTCATGTTTCGTCCTTTTTCGATGGGTGCCGTGTGTGTCTGGCAAAGAGCGCCGCTATGCGGCGGCAGCGATCTTACGCTCGCGCATGTCTGCACTGTGTTTCGCGCCGAGGCCTTTTAGCGATTCCCAGCGGTGTACCGCAGCCGCCACGCCGCTACCGGGTTCGACGGCGATGCCAACGTCGCGCATGGACATTTCCGCGCCAGAGATGGCACCGCAGAGCATCAATTCGTTCAGGTCGCCCAAGTGACCAATACGAAACACCTTGCCCGCGAGCTTCGACAGCCCCGCGCCGAGCGCCAGGTTGTACTCGGTAGCCGCGCGCTTGATGATGTCGGCGCCGTCAAAGCCCCTGGGGATGACCACGGCAGTCACGGTGTCGGAATACCAACGAGACTGGTTAGCGACCGGTCGCATGCCCCAGCCGTTGATAACGGCGGCGCGCACGCCGTGGGCCAGATGGTGATTCCGCGCGAGCACATTGTCCTGGCCCTCTTCGGCGATCATGGCGAGCGCTTCGCGCAGACCATACAGCATCGACAGCGGGGGTGTGTAGGGGAAGTAGCCGGTGTCGTTGGTGCGCATCATGTCGGCGATGTCGAAATAGTAGCGCCGCATGGTGCACGATTTGGATGCCTCGATGGCACGCCGGCTCAGGCAGACAAAGCCCAGCCCCGGGGGCATCATCAATCCCTTTTGCGAGCCGCTGATGCACGCGTCGATGCGCCACTCGTCGAAGCGCAGATCGATACTGCCCAGCGAACTCACGGCATCGACGAACAACATCGCCGGATGGCACGCCGCGTCCATCGCCTTGCGAATCGCGGTGAGGTCGTTGGTCACGCCGGTGGCCGTTTCGTTGTGACACACCAACACTGCCTTGATGGCGTGCGCGGCGTCGGCGCGTAACTGCTGTTCGAGCCAAGCCTCATCGATGCCGTCGCCCCACGCCAGATCCGTTGCGATCACATCAAGGCCGAGCCGTTGAGCCATGTCCGCCCACAAATGGCTGAACTGGCCGAAGCGCGGACAGAGCACGCGGTCGCCGGGCGACAACGTATTGGAGAGTGCTGCCTCCCACGCGCCGGTACCGGTGCTCGGAAACATGAACACGCGGCCCGCCTCCGACTTGTGCAGCCGCTTCAATTGTGCAAACAACGGCTCGGCGAGCTTCGGGAAGAACACCGAGCGGTGGTCTTCCATCGGCACATGCATTGCCCGAAGCACGCGATCGGGTACATTGGTTGGACCTGGGACAAAAAGGAAATGACGGCCTGTTAGCATGATGGCTCCTGATAAAGTGACTTAATGGGTGTACACGGGGAATCGGCGGCAGAGCGCCTGCACGTCGATGGCGATGCGCTTCAGCGCAGCCTCGTCATTGCCATGCTTGAGCGCGTGAGCAATCCACTCGCCAACCTGGCGCGTCTCGTTCACGCCGAAGCCGCGCGTGGCGAGCGCCGCCGTGCCCAAGCGGATGCCGCTGGTGACGAAGGGCTTCTCTGGGTCGTTTGGAATGGTGTTTTTATTCACCGTGATGTGCGCCTGCGCGAGCACGTTCTCGGCTGCCTTGCCGGTCAGCTTGGCGGAACGCACGTCGAGCAGGAACATGTGGCAATCGGTGCCGCCGGACACGATTCCAAATCCTTCTGCTATCAGGGTTTGCGCGAGCACATGGGCGTTTTTCACGACTTGCGCGCCGTAGGCACGGAAGGCGGGCGTCGCCGCTTCACCAAAAGCCACGGCCTTCGCGGCAATGACGTGCATGAGTGGCCCGCCTTGCAGTCCGGGGAAAATCGCGCTGTCGATTGCCTTGGCATGTTCAGCGGTGGTGAGGATGAAGCCGCTGCGCGGGCCTCGCAACGTCTTGTGGGCGGTGCTGGTGACGAAGTGCGCGATGCCCACCGGGTTCGGATAGACACCGGCAGCGATCAAGCCCGCGTAGTGCGCCATGTCCACCATGAGCCACGCGCCCACCGCATCGGCGATC
>JAYVGG010000162.1:0-2194 GCA_043772475.1 Burkholderiales bacterium | reverse complement strand
TTCCCTCGGAATGTCTCGACATTCCTTCGTTCAGTCGAGCGAAAAATCACACGCCCATCGACCCACTCTCGAACCCACCCCCATGAAATATGCAGGCTAAGTTGCAACATCATCGCGGCACTTTTTCAACGCTTCAAGATAAGAGAAGCCTTACCAAAGCGCTTCGTATACTCACTATTAGACAGCAAGATGAGGTGGTGCCCACAGTCGGATTCGAACTGACGACCTACCGCTTACAAGGCGGTTGCTCTACCCCTGAGCTATGCGGGCACGTTTTGTGCGGTGGTGATTGAAAACCACGCGGGAAGCCTGCGATTTTAGCCGATTTGGCGGGAGAAGGCGCGAGCGAGCGAATTTAGAACCGGTACGACACGCCTAAGGTCACGTTATCGCCATCGAATGCACCGCCTAGGCTATTGCCGCTTAGTTTTTTGAAGCGCTCGGCTTCAAAGCGTAGGCCCAGTGATTTGGTGAATGTGTATTCGATCGCGAGCCCCGCGCGCGCCACATTGGCATCGCGGAAGGCATCAAACCCAGACAGGCTGCGGGGTTTCAGGCGATGCACACCAACGCGGCCAACAATGGAAAGCTGCTCAAGCGGGGCGAAGCTACGGGCGAAATCGAGCCCAATACTTTTTGCCCGCTCGGGCGCGGTGCCGACGAGTGCTTGGCTAACGCGGCTCGCATCGGGCGCTTGCCAGGTGCCTTCGACGGCGAATTCTGGTGTGGCGCGGTAGGCTAAACGCAGGCCGTAGCGTGGGCGAAACTCATCAAGAAGCACGACGGGCGCGCTAAACCCGGATTCAAAGGCGGGCAGCTCATTGGCCAACGGGCGTGCCGCAGAAAACTTGATACCGCCTTGGTATTGCGCGTGCGCGGCGGTGACCCCCAGCGTAAAGACGAGGGCGGCAAGTGTTGCGCTGTGGCGGGACTTAATTAACATGAACCTATTGGAACACAAGGTGCCGGTATGGTTCAAGCGAGAAGCGATGAACCTTTGTGAAAACGCAACACTATCTGCCCTTGGCGACGCCTTCGCGTCGTGGGTCTGCGCCACCCGCGAGCCCTTGCGCGGTGCGGGCAATGGCGTGGAGGCCGGAATTAAAGTCGACTAGGCCAATAAGATGGCCGCGTGTAGCGAGCGCTTTCGCGAGGCCATCAGGATGGCGACCGCGCTCTAGGTACGTGGTGGCATCGGCTTGGGTGCCGAAATGGCCCAAGCTCACCGCGTCTTGCACGTTTAATTTCCAGTCGAGTACGCCGATGATGGTTTTGGTCACGTACTGAATAATTTGCGGCCCGCCGGGCGAGCCCACCACCAACACGAAGTCGCCCGCACGATCAAACACAATGACGGGCGACATCGCGCTACGCGGGCGCTTGCCGGGCTCGACGCGGTTGGCCGCCGGTGCGCCGTTTTGCTTAGGTGAAAACGAAAAATCGGTGAGCTGGTTATTGAGTAGAAAACCGGCAACCATTTGCTTTGAGCCAAAGCCGCCCTCGATTGAGCTTGTCATGCTGACCACATTACCGGCTTCATCGACAATCGAAAAATGGGTGGTGCCGGGCGCATCTGCGCTACGGTCGCCGCCCGTTACGGCGGCACCGGCGGGCACACCGGGCTTGGCGGCCCCCATGCTGCGCTGTGGGTTGATTAGCGCCGCGCGCGACTTTAAATAGGCTTTATCCAAGAGCCCCGCCATCGGCACGCGAACAAAATCGGTGTCCGCAATGTAGTGGGTGCGATCTGCGTAGGCCAAGCGAAAACTTTCAGCAATGAGGTGCGTTGCCTCCCCACTTTCGGGCGACATTTTGCCGATCTCAAATTGCTCCAGCATACCGAGGCTCATCAGCACCGCAGCGGCGGAACTAGGTGCTCCCATGGTGCAGATTTTTGATTGCTCACGGTACCAAACACAAAGCGGGGCGCGCTTCTTGGGCTGGTAGCTGCGTAGATCGGCTTCATCCAAGAGGCCCGGATTGGTGGGGTGATTTTTTACCGCCGCAATAATTTCACGGGCAAGGGCACCCTCGTAAAACGCATCGGCTCCGTCACGCGCGAGCGTGCGTAGGGTGGCGGCGAAGCGTGGGTTTTTGATGATGGTTCCCACGGCTTTGGGTGTGGCATCCGCATTGAAAAACAACGCGGCGGCCTCACCGCGCTGCGAGGTAATAGTGGGCTCGCGCTTTTCAA
>JAYVGG010000161.1:0-2205 GCA_043772475.1 Burkholderiales bacterium | reverse complement strand
GGCGTAAGCCACGGGATTCCCGCCTGCGCGGGAACGACGGCATGAGGTTAGTGCATTCCTCAAGTACACTCCCCCGCATGAAGGAGCCGCCGCAAACATCCACCGACGAATCGCTCATGCTCGCTTACCAAGCAGGCGACGCGGCCGCATTCGATACGCTCTACGCCCGCCATCGCGCGCCGATGTTTCGTTTCATCACGCGGCAATTGCAAGCAGCACACCGCGATCAAGCCGACGAAGTGTTTCAAGAAGTGTGGATGAACGTGATCGAGGCGCGCGAACGCTACCAAGCGGAAGCTGCATTCCGCACCTACCTGTACACGCTCGCGCATCATCGCGTGATCGATTTTTTTCGGCGCAATCGCCATGCGGCGTTGTCGCTTTACGATGGTGCGGATGATGACGGTGAGGCAATCGCGGATGTCAAAGCGAGCCGCGTCGATGAGCCGGAAACCCGCGCCGTTGCTCGTCAAACGGGCGAAGCGCTATTGAAATTATTAGGCACATTGCCTGCGCCACAACGCGAAGTATTTTTGTTAAGCGAAGAGGCCGGCATGAGCCTCGACGAAATCGCGAAGGCCACCGGCACCAGTTTTGAAGCCGCCAAGAGTCGTCTGCGTTATGCGATCAGCAAATTACGTGATGGGCTACGGGAGCATTTATGAAACCGAATATTCCTGATGATGATCTGGTAAGCCGCGCGTATGCCACCACGCGTGATGATGCCGATGCGCCACCCGCAGCGCTCGATGATGCGATTCGCGCAGCCGCACGGCGCGCCGTACATGCGCGCCCGCAAGCAGTTGGCAAAAATTGGCTCACACGCTACCGCGTGCCGGTCTCGATGGCGGCGGTGATGATGTTGACTTCCTCGCTCGTACTCGTGAGCTTGCGCGAGCGGCCGAATTTGGAGCTCGATTTGCCACAGGTTGAGGCCGCGAAGAAGAAAATAGCAGCCGCTGAGACTACACCTGCTACACCTACACAGAGTAGTTCGTCGGCCGGCGATAGCGGCAGTGGGAATGCTGCACCAGCAGTGGCACGGGCGACGAACGCGGAAGTGCTCGGGCGATTGCGGGAGGCGACACCAGCGACCAACACCGCCCCGCCAATACCCGCGCGCGTAGCGCCCGCGAATGAGCCGGGTGCAAAAAACCCAGCCGGCGTAGCGCGAGTGATGGAAACACGGACGACAAACCCCATAGCAAACGTCAAGATTGAAGTGCAAGGCAAAACACGCGAGGTCAGCCCACCCGGCGCACCCCGGCTAGAAACGGCCTCCCCCGCAATCGCTGTGGCCCCGCCGCAGCCTTCGCCCGCAAAGCCCGCAGCGATGATCGCGCCACCTCCTCCGCCCGCCGCCCCTGTTGCGATGGCCCCTGCGCCTAGCGCCGAAGTCGCTGCCGACGCGCGTGCCGAAATGCGGCGTGCCACCCCTGCCCGCGCGCCGGTAGCCGCCAAACTGCCCGTGCCTATTGGCGTTCGCGGCAATGAGGGCATCGCCGACAAAGCCGAACCAACGAGCGCCGCAGAATGGGTGGAACAACTCACCACGCTGCAACGAAGTGGCAGCACCAACGCGCTCCGCGCGGCGCTCACACGCTTTCGCCAGCGCTACGCGGACTTTGTGCTGCCGAAAGGATTGCAGGAATTTGAGGCGGCGATGAAAATTGAAGCGGACAAAGCAAAGGCGATCAGCAATAGCAATTCGCCGGGTTGATCGATCCGCACAGTTGTTCGTTCAGAATTGCGGCGGCGAGGCCGAAATGGCCATCCATCTAGATTTTTGATGTTTTAAAAAACGCGACATGGCCCTGAGATTCTCCGCCATTCCCGCGAAGGCGGGAACGACTGCACAGCGGCGCGGCGCATCGTTCACGCCGCCTTCACCCAATGCGAAACCGGCTGCATCAAAAAATCTTCAACCGAGATGCCGTCACCGCCCACGAGCAAGCTGCGCTGCGGTTTGAAAGCCTCGGCGAACGCGGCGGTGCCCGCGTGAGCCAGCGGTGCGCGGCCGCTTTTGACTTCGATAGCCACCAATCGGCGACCTGCGCGGACAATAAAATCCACCTCGTGATTGCCCTCACGCCAGTAGTGCAGCGTGATGTCGCCACGCATCGCGGCATTGGCTAAATGCGCGCCCACGGCAGATTCGGTGAGCCGCCCCCAGAATTCTCGATCTGCGCGCGCGTCTTTCTGCGT
>JAYVGG010000160.1:0-8539 GCA_043772475.1 Burkholderiales bacterium | reverse complement strand
GAGACGCTCTCGCGCTTAAAGCAAAAAGGTAAGGTACAGGCGATTTTGGCGCGCTAACGCTTCGCCGCTACTCAAATTAAAACGGGAGGCACAGTACTGTGCCTCCCGTTTTTTTGTGCGCTATTTTTAGCTGAGCGCTTTGTTTACCTCGGTACTATTTTTTCCGTAACCGCGCAATGCCACTTTTAATCGGTGCCCAAAACAACATCGCGAGGGCTAGTGTGGTGATGGAGCCAACGAGGCCATTGGAGAAGAAGGCAGAGAGCTCGCCCCCCGCGCCCAGCATGGCTTGGCGGAACGCATCTTCGGCGCGATCGCCCAACACCAGCGCCAACACCAGCGGCGCGAGTGGGTAATCGAGCTTCTTAAACACATAGCCCATGATGCCGAAGGCCAACATCAGCCACACGTCGAACATCGAGCTATGCACCGTGTAAGCACCAATCGCGCAAATCACCAAGATGACCGGGGCGACGATAGAAAACGGAATCCGCAAGATAGCGGCGAATAGCGGCACGGTCGTCAAGACCAAGATCAAACCGGCGACGTTGCCAAGATACATGGAGGCGATCAGCCCCCAGACGAATTCTTTTTTCTCGGTGAACAAGAGCGGCCCTGGTTGCAAGCCCCAAATCAATAAGCCGCCCAGCAGCACAGCGGCTGTGGGTGAGCCGGGAATCCCTAAGGTCAGCATCGGTAACAGCGCCGAGGTGCCCGCTGCATGCGCGGCGACTTCGGGGGCAATCACACCTTCGAGCTCGCCCTTGCCAAAATTCTCTTTATTGGGTGACATGCTCTTTGCGATGCCATAACCCATGAAAGACGCGGGGGTAGCGCCACCGGGCGTGATGCCCATCCAGCAACCGACGAGCGACGAGCGGATGAACGTCATCCAATATTGCGGCAGCTTTTTCCACGTGTCGATCACAACCCGCATGTTGATCTTGCCTTCGGCTCCTTTGAAGGCGAGGCCTTCTTCGAGCGTAAGCAAAATTTCACCAATGCCGAAAAGCCCGATCACGGCGATCAAGAAGTCAAAGCCTTTCAGTAGCTCGGTGAAGCCAAAGGTCATCCGCAATTGCCCGGTCACGGTATCGAGCCCGACGGCGGCGAGGGCGAAGCCTAGCATCATCGCGCAGATCGTTTTGAAGGCGGGCGCTTTGGTCATGCCGACAAAGCTGCAAAACGTGAGCAGATAGACCGCGAAGTATTCTTTGGGCCCAAATTGCAATGCGAATTTCGCCACGAATGGCGCGGTGAAGGTGATCATCAAGACCGCAACCAGCGCACCGACGAAGGATGCCGTAAACGCGGCCGTCAATGCCTCGCCTGCCTTGCCGCGCTGCGCCATCGGGTAGCCATCGAAGGTAGTCGCGACCGACCAAGGCTCACCGGGGATATTAAACAGAATCGAGGTAATTGCCCCGCCGAATAAGGCGCCCCAGTAAATACAGGAGAGCAAAATAATCGCGCTCACCTGCCCGGCCGGTGTGCCGCCAAGCGTGAAGGTGAAGGGCAGCAAGATCGCCACGCCGTTGGCACCGCCCAAACCGGGGAGCACCCCGATCAGCACGCCGAGCGCAATCCCCGCGAACATGAGCAAAACATTGAACGGCGTTAAGGCAATCGCAAAACCATCCATCAGTGACGAAAGGGCTTCCATTGTGGTCTCCTTAGCTCAAACCAAATGCGGCTTCAAGGGGACCCTTTGGTAGCGGCACTTTGAGAAACACCTCAAACATGAGATAAAACGTAATCATCACACCGATACCAACCGTGATGGATTTTAGCCAAGAGTATTTGCCGAGCAGCACCATGAAGAGCGCGATAAAAATCACCGACGAGACGTAGATGCCGAGACCGGGAATCGGGCCGATGCCGCCGATCACAAGGACGTAGAGGCAAGTTGGAATCAGTACCTGCATCACCATCTTGAGCGCAGGGATACTGACAAACGATGTTTCGGAAATGTCTTTGCCCTTGAAGGCACGAAACGCGTTGATAACAGACGCGATACACATGAAAAGCCCGATATAGAACGGGAAGTAGCCCGCCTCTGGCCCATCTGGGCCCCAGCGGAACCCGAGCCTTACGCTATCAAAAATCACGAGGCTACCCAGCACCAGAAAGATAATCGCAACCGCAATATCCACCGCTTTGGTCGATACCGCTGACCGCTCTTCAGGCTCACTCATGTGTCTTTATCCTCACTAAATTTGAATAATTATTATTTGTCTGCATTGTGTGGGCTGCACCCCGCGATTTCATTGACGCAAAACAAAACCCCGGCAATTGCCGGGGTTTTGTTGTTCTGCTGCACAGATACTATTTTTTCGCGAGGAAGCCTGCGTCCGTCATCAGCGCCTTGTGGCGCGTCTCTTCTTTGGTAAGCCAGCCTTTGAATTCTTCGCCGCCCATCGCCTTTTGATCGAAGGCACCTTTTTCCATGAACTCTTTCCACTCTGGGGTTTCACGTACTTTTTTGAGCACACCCACGTAGTAATCAACTTGTGCTTGGGTCACGCCGGGTGCCATGAAGATGCCACGCAGCATTTGGTAATCAACATCCACGCCCTGCGACTTACAGGTGGGAATGTCGCCCCAGGACATGTCTTTGGTCACCTTGGCCGTGTAGGGCATTTTTACGTCATCAAATACGCATAGCGGGCGCAGCGAGCCGGCACGCCATTGCTCGATGGCTTCGATGGGGTTGTTGACTGTGGAGTCCACGTGTTTGCCCACTAATTGCACGGCGACTTCACCACCGCCTTTGTAGGGGATGTAGGTGAATTTCGCGGCAGATTGTTTCTCGAGTGCAACGGTAATAATCTGGTCTTCTTGCTTAGAGCCCGTACCGCCCATTTTCATTTTGCCGTTACCAGCCGATTTAGCGGCGGTGGTGTAGTCCTTGGAGGTTTTGTACGGCGTGTCGGCATTCACCCAGAGGATAAACTGGTCTAGCGCCATCATTTGTACAGGTGTCAAATCTTTCCAGTTAAACGGAATGCCAGTCGCAAGTGGGGTGGTGAAAAGATTAGAGAGCGTGATGATGATTTTGTGCGGGTCTTTGTTAGCACCTTTGATGTCAAGCATCCCTTCCGCGCCAGCACCACCGCCTTTGTTAACGACAACCATCGTCTGTTCCATGAGATTGTGTTTGGCGATCACGCTTTGCATAAAGCGTGCCATCTGGTCGGCACCGCCGCCGGTACCGGCGGGAACAATAAATTCAACCGTTTTGGTCGGCTTCCACGCTTGGGCGTGGGCGGACATGGCGGGCAGCGCGAAGACGGTTGCGGCAACAAGCGCTAGCGTGAGAGCGCGTAGTGGGGATGGCAATTTCATGATCTTCTCCGGGTAGATGATGGTGAGTTACATTGAACTTACGTTTCGCCCTTCTTTGAGGGCGTTGCAACAGCAATTGCATCAAAACGTTTGGCGGCGTTAGGCGATGACAGGGTTTCCCTGCATTAGGCTGCCTTCGCATCATGGGTGGATTTTTTCGCCAATATTTTACCCACCACCACCACGAGCGCTGTCGTGAATGCCGGAAGCGCATATTTAAGCCACGGCGCATTGGCGGCAATCCAGCCCGTAATGGCGGGGTCTGTTACGGCCATCTCGCCGGCCACAAAGCCAAGCAAAGCCGCACCAATCGTAATAATGATCGGGTAGCGCTCCATCACCTTAATGAGCATCGTGCTGGCGAAAATAATCAGGGGAATACTGATGGCAAGACCAATAATGAGGAGCGGAACGCTGTCACCAGCCGCAGCGGCAACCCCGATTACGTTATCGACACTCATCACTAAATCGGCGATCAAAATTGTTCTAATAGCAGCCGATAACGTGCTGTGACCCTTAATGTCGGCTTCATCGCTTTCTGGCATCAAAAGCTGGATACCGATCCAAATCAGCAGTACCGCGCCGACCAGCTTCAACCAAGGCAACGTCAGGAGCGTCACCGCAAAAACGGTTAATACAATCCGCAAAATAATCGCGGCAGCGCTGCCCCAGAAGATAGCTTTCTTTTGCTGATGTGGCGGCAAACTGCGCGACGCGAGCGCGATAACGACGGCGTTATCGCCCGAGAGCACGATATTGATGCCAATGATTTTGGCGAGAGCGGTCCAGAATAGTGGGTCAGTGAAATCCATAGTTTTTATTTAGCCAGAAGGTGAACGGGTAACCGACTGCAAAGCGTGAGTCAAAGCGCTACAATCGGCGTATCTGCCATAGTAGCGTAGGCGCACGACGTGGTCAGACCTTTTTGGGATAAGAACGTTATTAATTAGCGCACCTTGCAAAAATGTTGCAAGAAAATCGCGCCAAACAAAACAAATTCGGGAAGCAGGCCATGGCGTTATCTTTGCTGCATCGCAACACAAATGTAAGCCCACGCGAAATTGGTCAGACGCGTTTTTACCGCTTGCTCGCTGGTCTATCAATGATGCTAGGCAACTTTCTCGTGGCCGGCACATCAGTCCTCGCTGCGGCACCGATTACGCAGAGCGCCGCAGAGATAGCAGAAGCCAGTATCGTCGCTGCCCGCGAGGCCTATGAGCGCCACGATATTGCAACGCTTGAATCTATCCGCGCCCGCTTAGCGCAATCGCGCGACCCGCACGTACTAGCACCGTATGTGAGCTTTTGGGCGCTCTCGGCGCGTGTCGTGCAACGCGATGCCAAGTTACTTGAGTTGCAACCGGCAGTCACCGCCATGCTGGCAGAACACCACGATGCCGCCTTCGCCGACACGCTGCGCCGTGACTGGCTGCGCGCGCTCGGTGCGGGCGATTTTGCGGCCTCGTTTAGCGAGGCCTTTCGCCGCTACACCGGCGACGACGCGGATGTCACCTGCCACCACTGGCGCTTGCGGCTCGTGGAGGGTGACCGTGAAGCACTCAGTGAAGCAAAAACGCTCTGGAAAGCCGCACGCCCCGTACCTGAAACGTGTTATCGGGTATTTTCTCAGCTAGCGGCAGCCAAGCAACTCACCGCCGATGAAGCGTGGACGCGGATTCGTTCACTGCTGGATGCGAATCAGGGTAATGATGCGCGCCGCACGGCCGCACTTTTGGCCGAGGTACCGGCAAGCTTTGAGCGCGATACCCTCGCAATCAACCGAGACCCCGGCAAATTTTTAGCGACTGAAAAACTACGCGCAAACTCACCGGCCTCGGTTGAAACGTTCGTTTTTGCGGTCAGTAAATTAGCGCGCCTAAACGCCCCGCGCGCTGCGGCCTGGCTTACCCAACACGGCAACGCCCTGCCCGCTGACGCACGCGCGCACGCGTGGGCCGAAGTGGGCCTCTACGGCGCACTCGCGCATGAGGCGGATGCGACGAGCTGGTTCGCAAACGCAGGCGACGCGCCGCTCACAGATGCCGAGGCCGCGTGGAAAGTGCGTGCCGCGCTGCGGGTGGGCGATTGGAAAAATGTCGCCAGCGCGATCAAGGCGATGAGTGCCGCCGAGCAGGGTGAATCCGCTTGGCGCTACTGGCGCGCACGTGCTGATACGGCACTTGGCCGCGCGGAAGCCGCTAGGCCTCTGCGCGAGGCGCTCGCAAAAGAAAATAACTTCTACGGCATTTTGTCTGCGGAAGAGCTTGGAGTGTTGCCCTCGCCGCAGTGGCCCGGGTTTCGCCCCGCTGCTACCGATGTCAGCGCAATGCGTGAGCGCCTCGGCATTCGTCGCGCCCTGGCGCTGTATCGGCTCGACATGCGCGCGGACGCGCTACGCGAGTGGGCAGCAGCAACCCGCAATCTATCGGATACCGAGCTACTGGCCGCCGCCGAAGTAGCCAGTGCAGCAAATGCGCCCGACCGCGCGATTCAGGCTGCGGATCGCACGCATACGCTTCACGATTTTGCCCAACGCTTCCCCATGCCGCACCGCGCGGAGCTTGGGGCGAACGCGCGTATTCAAAGGCTCGACGAGGCTTGGGTCTATGGCCTCATCCGCCAAGAGAGCCGCTTTCAGGCGCAGGTACGTTCAAGTGCTGGCGCGTCGGGCCTCATGCAGCTCATGCCCCCCACCGCAAACTGGGCTGCGAAGCAGGTGGGGCTGAAAAATTTTGCGCCGCGTTCGGTGACCAACGTGCCGGTGAATCTGCAATTGGGCTCGTACTACCTGCGCCATGTACTCGATCAGCTTGGCCATCCGGTGCTGGCAACGGCGGCCTACAATGCGGGGCCAAATCGCGCGAAACGCTGGCAAGCTGCGGCGGCACTCGAAGGCGCAATTTACGCTGAGACCATCCCGTTTAACGAGACCCGTGACTACGTGAAAAAAGTCATGGCAAACGCGTGGTTTTATCAGCATCAGCTCGGCATTGCCAAGCCGAGCCTTAAAGCGATGATGGGGCAGATCGCTGGTCGTGGCACGGCACCAGTGCGCTACGACGGCGCGCTCACGATGGTGGGCAGCGCGCAATGAGCTTCGCCACAGAACGCGTGCTCATTCTTGGCGGCACTGGCTTTATTGGCAGCGTTCTCGCCCAAGCGCTTAGCGCGCGTGGCTATGGCGTCACGATACCGACGCGGCACCGCCAAAGCGGCCAGCATTTACTGGTGTTGCCTACCTGCGAGGTCGTCGAGGCAAACGTGTACGACAAACCAACGCTGACGAAACTCGTTGCCGAACACGACATCGTGGTCAATCTCATCGGTATCTTGCACGGCGATTTTGAGCGCGTGCATGTCGCACTACCCAAAACGGTGGCCACCCTCTGCGCCGCCCACAAAGTACAGCGCTTGATCCACATGAGCGCGCTCGGCGCCGATGAAGCGGGCCCTAGCGCCTACCAGCGCTCACGCGGGCGCGGGGAAGCCGCCGTTCTTGCGGTGGCGGCCGCACACCCGGCACTCGGCGTTACCGTTTTTCGCCCCTCGGTGGTGTTCGGCGCGCGCGATAAATTTATCAATATGTTTGCAGCCCTTGCCGCACTTTTCCCCGTCATTCCCTTAGGCTCGGCTAGCGCCACGTTTCAGCCAGTGTGGGTAGACGATGTGGTGCGCGCCATCGTCACCGCGCTCGAAAGCCCGGCCACCATCAATAAAAACTACGCGCTGGTGGGGCCGCGCGTTTATAGCTTACGCGGCTTAGTCGAATTTGCCGCGTCGATTAGCGGGAAACGCCCGTGGATAGTGGGCCTTGGGCCGGCGCTCTCGATGTTACAGGCAACCATTTTTCAGTACTTGCCCGGTAAACTGATCACGCCAGATAACGTCTACTCGATGCGCGTGCCGAACGTTTCCGCCACCCCTTTCCCGGCCATTTTTGGCGCGCCGCAGTCACTCGAATCGGTCTTTCGTGGCGAACCAAAGCACGACAATTTTCAACCCCTGCGCCAGTCCGCTGGCCGGGTTCCTACGCTTCGGAGATAAAACTAATGCTGTCACTGGTTATTGCCAACAAAAATTATTCGTCTTGGTCGATGCGCCCATGGGTACTCATGAGTGAGCTAGGGATTCCATTTGAAGAAATTTTGCTCAAGTTTGAGAGCGAAGCGTGGCGGCAAAATATTGAACGGCTGTCCCCTTCCGCGATGGTGCCGGTGCTATGGGAGGGGGTGCCCGGTAGTGGCAGCGCAACGTGGGAAAGTGTGGCGATTTTTGAGCGTCTTGCCGAACTGTTTCCTGATCGGGCAATCTGGCCCACCGATGCCCGTGCGCGCGCCAGCGCGCGTGCCGTGGTGGCCGAAATGCACGCGAGCTTTCGCCCGATGCGTACCAAAATGCCGATGAACATTCGCGCGCAACACCCTGGCAAAGGCAACACCGACGACGTACGCGCGAACATCAAGCGCATCGAAGCAATGTGGCGCGCAGCACGCAGCCAGTTTGGCGCACCAAGCGGCGAGGGTGACTTTTTGTACGGAAAATTTTCAGCGGCCGACGCGATGTTCGCACCGGTTGTGATGCGCTTTGCCACCTACGCGCCAGCGCTTGATGCCGATAGCATCGCCTACTGCGCGGCAGTGAAAAAAGCACCCGGTGTCGCCAAATGGATTGCTGCAGCCCTCACCGAAAAAGAGTGGGTAGCCGACGATGAGCCCTACGCGAGCGCGCCTGCGGCGTAGCGTGGCGCGACGCATCAGCACGCGCCACGGCAACTAGCTTAAAACCCGCGCCAGCATTGGCGTTTGGCGTTTCGATCGGCGCAGCGCGACCATCCCACTCAGCCAATTTCAATGCCCGCGACAGCAAATCGGCGCGCAATTTCAGCCAGCAATGTTGATCTCACGTCATCGCGATTAGCCTCTGCCTCTACCCATGCCGTAGCCGTAATATCGGCTCCACCGGCGTAGAGGCGCGTGATGTGCGCGGTTGGCGTGGGCTCCGGCCGCAGCATCCTTCCCCGCCCGATGAGTGCGTCAATCGCGGCAAGCAGTTCAGCCTTGCCACGGGTCGCTTGATCGGCGCGTTTTGTCATTAGCGTTAACGTGAGCGCGTTCGCCAGTGCATTCGTGCCGGCTGCGTGCGAATGATTCATCACGACATGGGTGATGAAGGTATCGTTTGGAATCAGCGCTTC
>JAYVGG010000159.1:0-6005 GCA_043772475.1 Burkholderiales bacterium | reverse complement strand
AGTTTCCAATGGAAAGATGCTATCCACCCCGACGATTTCGCCACGTTTTACGCCGAGGCAATCCGCCATTTCAAACGCAAAACCGCGCTCTTCGATATTGAGATTCGGGTGCGTCGGCGTGACGATAGCTTCGTCTGGGTGCGGGTGCGCGCCATCGCCCAATTCAACGCCAACAATCGGGCAACGCGTTTTGTAGGCTCCATTGTTGATATTGCGGATCGCAAAGAAGCGGAGGCGACACTCGTTGAGGCGAACGTGCGGGTGACGGAAGCGGCGCGTGCCAAAGAAGCCTTTCTGGCCACCATGAGCCATGAAATTCGTACCCCACTCAATGGCGTGCTGGGCATGGCCGGTCTGCTCGCTGAGACGCGCTTAAATGACGAGCAGCGCGACTACATTCGCCTCATCCGTGCCTCTGGCGATACGCTGCTGCGCTTGATTGATGACGTGCTGGATTTCTCTAAAATCGAATCGGGGCGGATGCCGCTTGAATCGATCGCGATTGAAATTATTCCGCTGGTAGAAGAGGTGTTTGACTTGGTCGGGGATCGCGCACGCGAGAAGCGCCTGGTCCTGAGCTACGATGCGCGCGACGACCTGCCGTTTTACGTGATGGGGGACGCCACACGGATACGGCAAATTTTGCTCAATCTGGTATCGAACGCGATTAAATTCACCAAGGCGGGCGGGGTTCACATTACGTTACGCGCGCGGCGCATTGCTGACGGTAAGCTCGAGCTGACGGGTGCTGTGAACGATACCGGGATCGGCATTTCTGCGGAAAACCTGAGTCACCTCTTTCAACCCTTCACGCAAGCCGATGCCTCAACAACACGTAAATATGGTGGCACCGGCCTAGGCCTCGTGATCGTGAAGCGGTTGGCGGAAATGATGGGGGGTGACGTGAAGGCCGAGAGCGTGGAGGGCGAGGGCTCCACGTTCACCTTTACCATCCTCACGCAGCCCGCCCGTGGCCCGCTAAAGCCCTATATGCAGCGCGATGTATTTGATTTTGTGGGCAAGCGTTTATTGGTGGTGGAAAGCTCGCGTGAGCGCCGCGAACGTCAGGAGTTTCGATTGATCCGATGGGGGTTGAGCACAACGATTGTTGAGCCTGAAAACGCGGTCGCTGCACTGGCCGCGATTACGTTCGACATCGTTTTGACCGACTTTGCGGTCGAAACCGAAGAGGCGCGCGCGTTTCAGGCGGCGCTGCTCGCGCACGATGCGGCCCGGCAGCTGCAAGGCCAGCGGCCGATGGTGAGCATATTGTCGTCGCACCTAAGCCGCGCCGAGCTGGCCCAGCGTGGCGTGGCAACACCAGTCCGGCACGATCTGCTCGTCTTCCGTCCTGTCACGCAAGCCCGATTATTCGATGTCATGATGCGCGCTTCGTTAGGCGAGTTTGGTGGTGATGATGTTTTCCGGCCGTTTGATTTGCTGGCCGATCTCACCCCCGCGCAGCGCATTTCTATTACCGGTGTTCAGCAGGCTATTACCGGTGTGCAGCAAGCCGTGACCGGTGTGCAGGCGACGATCACGGGCTCCCAGTACACGATCTCGTCATCGGCCGGCAGCTCGGGTGGGGCGGCGCGCGCGGGTGCGTTTGAGTCGGCATTACAAATTTTGGTGGCAGAAGATAATGAGATAAACCAGCGCGTCATTCGTGGCATGTTGAGTAATCTCGGCC
Source organism: Burkholderiales bacterium (assembly GCA_043772475.1). GTDB lineage: Bacteria > Pseudomonadota > Gammaproteobacteria > Burkholderiales > Usitatibacteraceae > UKL13-2. The sequence continues at coordinate 4,315 of JAYVGG010000159.1, read as the reverse complement.
ACCACATCACGCTTGTTGGTGACGGCCGCGCGGCGGTAGACGCGGCCGAGGCGGCACGCTACGACGTGATCTTGATGGATATTCACATGCCGATTCTCGACGGCCTTGCGGCGATGCATGAGATTCGCCAGGCGCTAGGCCCGGCTTGCCCGCCGATAGCCGCCATGACCGCGCACGCCATGCCGGGGGATCGCGAAGGCTACCTGAACGCGGGCATGAGTGACTATGTGGCGAAGCCTCTGCGGATGGCCGAGCTATCGAACCTATTTGTTCGTTTGGCCGACAAAATGGAATTTGCCAAGAGTGAGGCCAAGACGGCGAAGGCAAGCGAGGCCAGCACAGTGGCCGCAGCGCACGCCGCGCGCGAGGCCGAAATCGCGGCGGCCATGCCGCCACCGGCCGCAGCGCTGGCTACGCCTGCTGCCCCGGCTAAGCCGCTAGACCTTCGCACGATGCCGGTGCTCGATCTTGAGCAGCTCGAAGACCTGCGCTACCTACCGCCTTCGCCCGAGGGCGATGATCCGGTGATGGGGCTCATCACATTATTTCGTGCTAAGGCCAACGAGCGCATGGCGATTATTGAGGACTGCCTAGGCTGTGCAGACTGGAAGCGCTTGTCTGATACCGCGCATAGCCTGCGGGGTGCGGCGGCTAGCATGGGCTTTCCACGGGTGGCGGCGATCTGCAAATCGCTCGAGCTCGGCGGGCGGCGCTTACTGCCCAATGACCCTAAGCTCGCTCTGCTTGGGCTGGACAACATCGCGCCACCAACCCAGCAGGAATTAGACGAGCTCTACGAACAAATGGGGCTGCACTACCGCGAGGCCGATATTGCGATGAGTGCCTGGCTCGCAACGCCAGTGACAGACGTAAAAGCAACGTAGCAACGTAACGACGCAGGCCAAGCCTGAAACGCTAATAACCACGCCAGTTTCCAGCCGATGCCGACTACCCGGCGCTCACCAATAGCGCTGCCACGACGCGCCGCCCCTCACTCACCAGCACGCTGTACGTGCGACAGGCAGCGGGCGTATCCATGACCTCAAAGCCGATTTTGGCGCGCGCAAATTCGGCGCGTACCAACGCTGGCGGAAAACTAAACCGCGCCCCCGAGCCAAACACCACCAGCTCTGGTTTGAGCGCTAATACCGCCGCGAAATCAGCAGGGGTAAGTGCAGCCAATGCGCCCACCCGCCACGGTGCGATGAGCGAATCGGCCGCAACAATCACGGGCGATTCATAACGCGTTTGGTTGATCTGCACATAGTCGTCGCCGTGGCCAGTGATGACGTACGCATTGTCAGTGGTGTTGAGGTGTAGTTTCATGAGGGCACACAGTGGCGCTAGGGGGGTGGCTCGGATACAATCGTTATTGCACTGCACCATTATCCTACCTGAACGCGCCAACGCGACCCAACATGACCCACGAATTTACCCGCATCAAACGCCTGCCCCCCTACGTTTTCAACATCACCTCCGAGCTCAAAATGGCCGCGCGCAGGCGTGGCGAAGACATCATCGACATGTCGATGGGTAACCCCGATGGCGCAACCCCACAGCACATTGTGGATAAGCTCGTCGAAGCCACCGCGAGGCCCGACACCCACGGCTACTCGGTCTCCAAAGGCATCCCGCGTCTTCGCAAAGCGATTTGCGATTGGTATCAGCGCCGCTACGACGTAAAGCTCGACCCGGATACCGAAGCGATTGTTACCATCGGCTCGAAGGAGGGACTCGCACACCTCATGCTCGCCACGCTCGACGCGGGCGACACGGTACTCGTGCCAAACCCAAGCTACCCGATTCATATCTACGGTGCCGTGATTGCGGGCGCGCAGATTAAGCATGTGCGGATGACTGAGGGCGTAGATTTTTTTGCGGAAGCCGAACGCGCGATTCGCGAGAGCTATCCGAAACCCAAAATGTTGATTTTGGGCTTCCCCTCGAACCCGACCGCGATGTGTGTGGAGCTTGATTTTTTCGAGCGCATTGTGGCGTTGGCCAAAGCCAACAACGTGCTCGTGGTACACGATTTGGCCTACGCCGATATTGTCTACGATGGCTGGAAAGCCCCGTCCATCATGCAGGTTCCGGGTGCGCGTGATGTGGCGGTGGAGTTTTTCACGATGTCAAAATCGTACAACATGGCCGGCTGGCGGGTCGGCTTTATGGTCGGCAATAAAGAGCTCGTCTCTGCGTTGGCGCGCATCAAGGGCTATCACGACTACGGCACATTTACGCCGATTCAAGTCGCCTCAATCGCAGCCCTCGACGGCCCGCAAGAGTGCGTGAGTGAGGTGGTGGCGAAATACCAAGAGCGGCGCGATGTGTTGCACAAGGGCTTGCTCGAAGCCGGCTGGGTGACGACGAAGCCGAAGGCCTCGATGTACATCTGGGCCAAAATTCCCGCGCATTATGCGGCGATGGGCTCCCTTGAGTTTGCGAAAAAATTATTGAACGAAGCGAAAGTCTCGGTCTCACCCGGCATTGGCTTTGGTGAGTATGGTGACGACCATGTGCGCTTTGCGTTGATTGAAAACACCGAGCGCACACGGCAGGCGGTGCGCGGGATAAAGGATATGTTTAGGAAGGATGGAGCGCTATGAACTTGGCATCATGCCGCATCACTACGAAGTGTGATCTCCGCCGGGCACTTCCTCCTTTTTAAAGGAGGATTGAGGAGGATTTAACGGAGGTTGGTGAATAGCAAATGCTGTTAAATCCCCCTCAATCCCCCTTTTTCAAAGGGGGAAGTGCCATGCCTAGCGCAACGCAAAAAATTTAATGTGCAGTATGCACCATACCGATTTCAACCCATCGTCTTAGAGACCCGCGCAATATGAAACCAATCAACGTCGGCCTACTCGGCCTCGGCACCGTCGGCTCCGGCACCATCGAAGTCCTCAATCGCAACCGCGAAGAAATATCGCGCCGTGCAGGCCGCGAGATTCGCGTCACGCATGCCACCGCGCGCGACCTCACCAAACAGCGCACCGTCTCACTGGCTGGCATCCAGATGATCGCGGATCCGATGGAACTCGCTTCGCACCCTGATGTGGACATCGTCTGCGAATTGATCGGTGGCGACACCACCACCAAGGACGTGGTGTTGCGCGCGATTGCCAGCGGCAACCATGTGGTGACGGCGAACAAAGCGCTGCTTGCCTTGCACGGCACCGAGATTTTTGCGGCAGCGCAAAAACATAAAGTGATGGTCGCCTTTGAGGCCGCCGTCGCTGGCGGCATCCCCATCATCAAGGCGCTGCGCGAAGGCTTAACCGCCAACCGCATCGAGTGGATTGCCGGCATCATCAACGGCACGTCGAATTTTATTTTGTCCGAGATGCGCTCACGTGGGGCCAGCTTCGACGCGGTACTCAAAGAGGCGCAAGCCATGGGCTATGCGGAAGCCGACCCGACCTTTGACATCGAAGGCATTGATGCCGCGCACAAGCTCACCATACTGTCGGCCATCGCCTTCGGTATCCCCGTGCAATTTTCAAAAGCCTATACCGAGGGCATTTCAACACTCACCGATAAAGACATCAAGTACGCCGAGCAATTGGGCTATCGCATCAAGTTACTCGGCATCACGCGCCGCGCGGAAAAAGGGATTGAACTTCGCGTACACCCAACCCTCATCCCCGAAAAACGCTTAATCGCCAACGTAGAAGGCGTGATGAATGCCGTCATGATTAAGGGCGACGCCGTCGGCGCATCGCTCTACTACGGGCGTGGCGCGGGTGCGGAAGCCACAGCCAGCGCGGTTGTTGCCGATTTAGTCGATGTCACCCGTATGCTGACAGCCGACCCGGAGCATCGCGTACCGCACTTAGCATTTCAGCCAGACCGTATGCACAGCACGCCGATATTGCCAATGGGTGAAGTCGAGACCGCGTGCTATTTACGTCTCGCCGCCCAAGACCGCCCCGGTGTCATGGCGGATGTCACGCGCATCTTGGCGGACAACAATATCTCGATAGATGCGATGCTGCAAAAAGAAGCGGAGGAGGGCGAGGCCGTGGTGGATGTCATCATCCTCACGCACCGCTCGATTGAGTCACAGATCAATACCGCGATTGCAAAAATTGAAGCGCTCGCTACCATTACCGCGAAGGTGGTGCGGATTCGTTTAGAAGAATTAAATTAAATGAAATATCAAAGCACACGTGGCAGCACGTCGGAGGCCACCCGCAATTTTTGCGACATCTTGCTTGAAGGCTTAGCGCCTGACGGCGGATTGTATCTGCCCACACACTACCCCAAGCTCGAAACACAAGCACTGGCGCGGCTTCGCGGGCTATCGTACGCTGAG
>JAYVGG010000158.1:0-3509 GCA_043772475.1 Burkholderiales bacterium | reverse complement strand
GGCAAAGAGTTCGGCCACGGTGGATTTACCCGAGCCGATGCCGCCAGTGAGGCCGATGATTTGCACGAAATTTTTCTATGCCGGCAATCGGCCGAGATAAAGCGCGTTGATCTTGGTGCCCCACATCATCGCAATCCAACCTGCTGCCGCCAGATACGGGCCAAAGGGCAGCTTGGCGCCCTTGTCACGTCCTTGAACGATTATGCCGGCGATACCAATCACACTCGCTACTAAGGCGGAAAGCAGAATCACCAAGGGCAGCATCTGCCAGCCTAGCCATGCGCCAATGGCCGCGAGGAGCTTGAAATCGCCGTAGCCCATGCCTTCCTTGCCGCGCAGAATTTTGAAGGCCCAGTAGACAAGCCAAAGAATAAGGTAGCCCGCGACGGCACCTATCACGGCCGAGGCGAGCGAGGTAAACGTGCCACTCATATTGGCGATGAGGCCCAGCCACAACAGCGGCAACGTGATGTCATCGGGCAAGAGCGTGGTGTCGGCATCAATAAAGGCCAGCGCCACCAGCGCCCACGTAAAGGCAATCGCGAACGCCGCCGCCAGACTTACGCCAAAATGCCACGCAGCATAGGCGGTGAGAAAGCCCGTGAAAGCCTCAACGAGCGGGTAGCGAATGCTGATCGGCGCTTTGCAGCCGCGACACTTGCCGCCCAGCACCATGTAACTCACGATGGGGATGTTTTCCATCGCGGTGATTTTGTGCCCGCAACCGGGGCAGGCTGAGCGTGGCACCACGAGGTTGTATTTTGGCTTTTTAGTCTGCGCCGCTTTTTCAGCTTCTTCGGGGTGCAAAAGCTCCGTGCATTGCTCGCACCACTCGTCTTCCATCATTTTCGGTAAGCGATGGATGACGACATTCAAAAAGCTGCCAACCGTGAGGCCCAAAACCAGTGTTGTCGTCAGATAAAACCACGGCATGGCGCGAAACGCGTCGAGAAGCTCCATCTGTTAGTGCCCAGCGGAAGCGAAATTGTCCGCCAATTACACCACCTGGCCCATTTTGAAGATCGGCAGATACATGGCGATCACGAGGCCACCGATCAAGCCGCCGAGGACCACCATAATCATCGGCTCCATTAAGCTTGCCAGCGCATCCACGGCATCATCCACTTCGCGCTCGAAAAAGTCCGCGACCTTACCGAGCATGGCATCAAGCGCGCCGGATTCTTCACCAATCGCACACATCTGGATCACCATACTGGGGAACACTTCGCTTGCCTGCATCGCCACCGTCAAGCTGGTACCGGTGGTGACTTCAGCTTGGATTTTTTTTGTTGCCAAGTAGTAAACCTGATTGCCCGCTGCACCGGCAACGGACTCCAACGCCTCAACAAGCGGCACACCCGCCGCAAACATGGTGGAGAGCGTGCGCGTCCAGCGTGCAATGGTCGCTTTGCGGATAAGGTCACCAAACACGGGCGCTTTAAGTAGCAAACGATCCATGAAAAACTGCATTTTCTGGCTGCGTTGCCACGTGCTCATGAAGAGCCAAACCCCGCCAAACAAGCCACCAAAAATCAGGTACCAATAGCTCGTAAAGTAGCCTGAGAGCATCATCACGAATACAGTCGGCGCCGGCAAACTCGCCCCAAAGCCATCGAACAGCGCCTTAAACTGCGGAATCACGAAAATCATGATGATGGCGGTAATCGCAAAGGCCACAACCAAGATTGAAATTGGGTAGAACAGCGCTTTCTTGATTTTTCCCTTGATGGCGAGAATTTTTTCTTGGTAGGTGGCGAGCCGATCCAAGAGCGCATCGAGAATACCGGCCTGCTCACCCGCGCCGACTAAGTTGCAGTAAAGATTGTCAAAGTAAAGTGGGTACTTACGAAACGCTTGGGCAAGGCTGCTACCGGTTTCGACTTCGGTCTTAATGTCGAGCAAGAGCTTGGTGACCGATGGGTTGGCGTGCCCGCGCGCGACAATGTCAAACGCTTGAAGCAGCGGCACACCGGCCTTCATCATCGTCGCCAATTGGCGGGTGAAGAAGGTGATGTCCTGCATAGTGATTTTCTTGCCGCCCCGGCCGGAAATTTTCTTAACCTTGGCACCGATAACGCCCTGGCGACGCAGGCTGGCAATAACAATATTTTCACCCGAGGCGCGGGTCTCGCCTTTGATGATTTTGCCCATCTTGTCTTTACCTTCCCAAGCATAGGTAAAGACCTTGACATCTTTTGATTCTTTGCCTTTCGGCGCTGTGGTAGCCATTAGCCACTCCTGTTTTTGTTGGTGCCCCAAGTGCTGCGTGGGTCAATCGTGATGGAGGATGCGTTATTCATTGGTGACCGCTTCGACTTCTTCGAGTGACGTAATGCCTGCGCGAACTTTGCGTAAACCGGCTTGCCGCAACGTCGCAACGCCATCTCGATCCGCTTGGTCGGCAATATCAATTGCGGTGCCGTTTTTCATGATGATGCGCTGCATTTCGTCGGTGATTGGCATCACTTGATAAATACCAGCGCGCCCCTTGTAGCCCGTATTCTTACATATGTCGCAGCCGACTGCACCGTAAGGCTGCCAAGTTCCGTCAACATCTGTTTCCTTGAACCCCGCACGCAGCAAGGCCTCGCGGGGGATTTCGATGGGACGTTTGCACGAGCACAGCTTACGCGCGAGTCGTTGCGCGGTGATGAGGATGACGCTCGTTGCGATATTGAACGGGGCGATGCCCATGTTCATGAGGCGCGTGAGGGTGCTGGGCGCGTCGTTGGTGTGCAAGGTAGAGAGCACCATATGGCCAGTCTGCGCGGCTTTCACGGCGATTTCGCCGGTTTCAAGATCGCGAATTTCGCCGACCATGATGATGTCCGGGTCTTGGCGCAAAAAAGACTTGAGGGCGGCTGAAAACGTAAGCCCCGCCTTGTCGTTTACGTTTACCTGATTGATTCCCGGCAGGTTGATCTCGGCCGGATCTTCGGCGGTCGAGATATTGATGCCGGGCTTATTGAGTATGTTCAGGCAGGTGTAGAGCGATACGGTCTTACCCGAGCCAGTTGGCCCCGTGACCAGCACCATGCCGTAGGGCCGCTGGATGGCGCGCATCAAAATATCGCGCTGCTCCGGGTCGTAGCCCAGGGCCTCGATGCCAAGCGTAGCGCTCGATGGGTCGAGAATACGCATACAAATTTTTTCGCCAAATAGCGTCGGCAGCGTGGAAACCCGAAAATCAATCGCGCGTGTTGCCGATAGCCTAAGCTTCATCCGGCCATCTTGGGGAACGCGCTTTTCAGCGATGTCTAAGCGCGAAACCACCTTGATGCGGGAGGCAATTTTCTCTTTGATCGCGAGCGGTGGCTGCGCCACATCGTACAAAATGCCGTCTTGCCGGTAGCGAATACGGTAAAACTTTTCGTAGGGCTCGAAATGAATATCCGAGGCCCCGCTATTGATCGCATCAAGCAACACTTTATGAACGTATTTCACGACGGGCGCGTCATCCACCTCTTCGCTGGTCATGCCAGTGTCAGGTGTCTCCGCCATCGCATCCG
>JAYVGG010000157.1:0-2310 GCA_043772475.1 Burkholderiales bacterium | reverse complement strand
CAACCTAATCGTTTGTATAACCAATGTCGAAAGCCAACAATATGACAAGTGCCAAGCTAATACTTACTGCTTTTGCTGCGTTGTTGCTGGGCGGCTGTGCTGCGCTACCCGAGCCCACTTCGAAGAGTGCTGCGTTCGGCCAAAACGTGAGCCCAAATCGGCCGATCCCGCGCGCCATGTTGCGCGCGCCCGCGAAGGAATTCATCAGCGCCTGGGATCGCGATGAAAACGGCAATCACCCGAAGACGAGCGCCCTACTTGCCGCCGAAGCCGGCCGTAAGTCTATGGCGCGCCCCGCGGCCACGGCTAGCGGCACCAAGGCGGCGGGCATTAGTGCGACGAGTTGGGAATTTATCGGGCCCAGTAACGTGGGGGGGCGCATTCGCTCGGTGTTGATCGACCCACGCAATCCAAGCCGTATTTTGATCGGGGCGGCCTCAGGCGGAATCTGGCAATCGACTAATGGCGGCGCGTCGTTTTCAGCAGTTGCCGACTTCATGGGCAATCTCGCCATTGGGCATTTGGTGTTTGATCCCACTAACCCAGACATCCTCTACGCGGGCACCGGCGAATCATGGACTGGGCTTGCCGGTATCGGCATGTTTAAGAGCGTTAATGGTGGGCAGACGTGGAATATCTTACCCAACACCTCGACAGACGCAACCAACCCGCTCGCAAACGAGTGGGGTGCAACCAATCGCATCGCCGTTGACCCGTTTAACCCAAACATTATTCTGGCGGGCACCTCGCGCGGCACGGCACTTAACCAAGGCGCACTCATGCGCTCGACCGATGCCGGTAATACCTGGACACGCGTGGTGCTCGCCGCAGGCACCATTCTCACCACCAATCCGCCGCGTGTGGACGACGTAAAGTTTGACCCGAACGATAGCAAAAACGCGGTCGCCGCTGGCGTTAACGCGCACGTGTATTACTCGCGCGATGGCGGTGCCACATGGGCTCAAACCCCGCCACTGGTCACGACTTTGCAGGGGCGCAATGGTGGCGCACGCATTGAGTTGGCCTATGCAAAATCTAAACCGGACCTCCTCTACGCCTCAGTCGACAATGGGCCATCTAAAACGGAGGCGCGCGGTGAGCTTTGGCGTAGCGAAGATGGTGGCGTAACGTGGGCCATGCTTTCTGCACCCAACCATCTCAACCAACAAGGTGATTACGACAACACCATCTGGGTCTCACCTGTTGATAGTAACCATATCGTTGTTGGCGGGCTTGATCTCTACCAGTCAACTGACGGCGGCGTAAATTTTTCGCGTGTGAGCGACTGGCGCTTCGCAGGCCCCGGTGCCGCGCAGCCGCACGCCGATCACCACGTCATTGTCGAGCCGCCCGGCTACTCATCGGCAAACCCCACGCTCTACATCGGTAACGATGGTGGGCTCTATCGTTCAAGCAATATCTTGGGAGCCACCCCGGTCGGCACCTCGACGTGGCAAAACCTGAATAACGGGCTTGGCATCACCCAGTTTTACGGCGGTGCTGGCTTGCGCGCGGCGGGCGGGCGCATTATCGGCGGCACCCAAGATAATGGCGCACTCCAGCTTAGCCAAGGCACCCAGTGGTTTAGAACAGCGGGTGGCGATGGTGGCTTTGCGGCGGTAGACCCAGCCGACGACTCGACTTTTTATGGCGAGTATGTGTACGCCTCGGTGCATCGCGTGGCCGCCGGTGGCAGCCGACAGTTTATTTGTGCCGGCATTACCGAGGGCTTAAAAGATGTGGGCACCACCATCTATTGCGGTGCCAACGCAACCGAAGCGACCAATTTCATCTCGCCCTTCATCCTAGACCCAAGCAATAGCAATCGCATGTTGGTGGGCGCGAATTCGCTATGGGTGAGCAATAACGTGAAGGCCGGTGTGCCAAGCTGGTCGGTGATAAAAGACCCGGTCGCACCGGCCGCAGAGCGCCTTTTCATCAACGCCGTCGCGGTGTATGAGCGCGATGCCAATATCGTGTGGACGGGCCATAACACCACGGGTGGCGTGTGGAAAACCACCAATGCCCTTAGCGCCACCCCCACATGGACGCGCATGGGGCAGGCCACCCTGCCAGGCGCAACCGTGAACCGCGTCACCATCGACCGTGATAACCCAAACCGGGTGTGGGTGGCACTTTCTGGCTTTGCCGCCAATCGCCTGTGGGAAACCGCCGACGGCGGCGCCACCTGGCGCAGCATTACCGGCAATTTGCCCGCCGTCACCCTGCACGATATTAAGCGCCACCCTACGCAAGCCAATTGGCTTTATGTGGGGGCCGCAAACGGTGTCTTTACGAGCGAAAACGGCG
>JAYVGG010000156.1:0-3057 GCA_043772475.1 Burkholderiales bacterium | reverse complement strand
CCGAAATCTATGTGTGGCACTACGCGCTGCCGCACTTTAGGCTCCTTCCTCTGCTTGCAGAGTAAGGCGGGGGATGGGGTAGCGCGCACATCGTGGCACGGATGAAGCAGCGGCTACCTATCCTAACGCAACGAGGCCGTCCGATAATGTTTGAAGCTTCGCCGCCGAGTGCCACCGCATCCCCACAATTGCGCCCCACGGCTGCCACAGCCCACCTGTTAAAATCGTGTCATCCACTTCCTCTCTAAAGCACACCCCATATGGTTACCCCGCAACAAATTGAAGGCTACCTGCGCGACAAGCTTGATTGCGCGCATCTTGAAGTCACCGGCGACGGCGCGCATTTTGAGGCGATGATTGTTTCCACCGCATTCGAGGGCAAGAACCGCGTTGCCCGGCATCAGGTGGTGTATGGCGCGCTTGGCGAGCGCATGCGCGAGGAAATCCACGCGCTCTCGATGAAGACGCTCACGCCTAGTGAGTGGTCGGCAACCCTTTCTCAGTAAGGACTTTATGCAAAAGCTAAAAATTATCGGCGGGCACGCGCTCAACGGTGACGTGCGGATTTCGGGGGCAAAAAATGCGGCGCTGCCGATTTTGGCTGCCGCACTCTTAAGCGCCGAGCCGCTCACCTTAACGAGCGTGCCGCGCTTAAATGACATCGGCACCATGCTAAAACTCTTGGGCGATATGGGGGTCAGTGCCTCGCGCGAGGGTGAGAGCGTGACGCTTGACGCGGGCCGGGTGAATAATCTGGTCGCGTCCTACGAGCTTGTGAAAACAATGCGTGCGTCTATCTTAGTGCTGGGCCCATTGCTGGCGCGGTTTGGCGAAGCGAAGGTATCGCTGCCCGGTGGCTGCGCGATTGGCGCGCGCCCGGTGGATCTGCACATCAAGGGCCTGGAGGCGATGGGGGCGACGATTAAAATCGAAGCGGGCTACATCGTCGCACAGGCCAAAAAGCTAATAGGCACGCGCATCTTCATGGAAACGGTGACGGTAACGGGCACCGAAAATTTAATGATGGCGGCGTGCTTGGCATCCGGCACCACACGGCTTGAAAACGCCGCACGTGAGCCCGAAGTGGTCGATCTTGCCCACTGCTTAATCGCGATGGGGGCAAAAATTTCCGGCCACGGCACCGACGTGATTACCGTGGAGGGGGTCGCGAAACTTCACGCTGCATCGCACCGTGTGATGCCCGATCGCATCGAGACCGGCACATTTTTAGCGGCTGTTGCCGCCGCGGGTGGCGACGTGCGCTTAACCGATGCGGCCCCGGCTACACTTGATTTTGTGACAGAAAAACTACGCGCGGCGGGTGTGGACATCACGACATCGGCCAACGACATGCGCGTAAAAATGCAAGGTCGCGTGAATGCAATCAGCCTAAGAACAGCACCCTACCCCGCGTTTCCGACCGATATGCAGGCGCAATTCATGGCGATTAATTGCATCGCGAACGGCACCGCCGTCATTAGTGAAACCATTTTTGAAAACCGCTTCATGCACGTACATGAGCTGGTGCGCTTGGGGGCGAAGATTGAGATTGATGGCAACGTGGCGATTGTCAACGGGGTCGATAAACTCACCGGGGCCACCGTGATGGCAACCGACTTGCGCGCGTCCGCGTGCTTGGTGATTGCGGGCTTGGTGGCTGAGGGCGAAACCATCATCGACCGCATCTATCACCTCGACCGTGGCTACGATCACATCGAGCAAAAGCTCACCGCCATTGGCGCAAAAATCGAGCGCGTGAATTGATGATTACGATTGCGCTTTCTAAAGGCCGCATTTACGACGATACCGTGCCGCTGTTGGCGGCTGCCGGCATTCGCTCGCTTGATAACCCGGATACCTCCCGCAAGCTTATCCTCGACACCAATCGCGATGATGTGAAGCTCGTCATCGTGCGCGCCTCCGACGTGCCGACTTACGTGCAATACGGTGCGGCTGATCTCGGTGTGGCAGGCAAAGACGTGCTGCTTGAGCACTCCGGGCTCGGCCTCTATCAGCCGCTTGACCTTAATATCGGCAAATGCAAAATGATGGTGGCAACCCGCGTCGATTTTGATTACGCAGCTGCCGTGCAACGTGGTGCGCGCTTAAATGTCGCGACCAAATACGTGCAAGTGGCACGCGAGCATTTCGCCAAAAAAGGCATGCATGTCAATCTCATCAAGCTTTATGGCTCAATGGAGTTAGCCCCGCTCACGGGCTTGGCCGACGTGATTGTCGATTTAGTTTCCACCGGCAATACGTTGAAAGCGAATCACTTGGTGGCGGTCGAAGAAGTGATGCCGATTTCATCGCGCTTAATCGTGAACCGTGCCGCGCTGAAATTAAAGCGCGCCGCAATTGAGCCGATGATTGATGCGTTTGATGTGGCATCCAAGCGGTAACGTCATTGCCAAAACCCCTTAAACCCCAATAACCACGCGCACTTCCGGCCATTACGGCATTTAACGTGCTTCAATTTGACTTTCAAGAACCGATAGGCGATGCACCTCCCGCAGCAATCGCATTCGATAAACCCTATCGCACGCTCGTTGCCACACGCATTGATGAAGTCGAGCCGATTCTCGATGCCGTCACACGCGCCACGCAAAACGGCGACTACGCGGCAGGCTATATCGGCTACGAAGCGGGCCCGGCGTTCGATGCGGCATTAACCGTTCGTCAGGCCACTAGCACCTTGCCGCTCGCTTGGTTTGGCCTCTACAAATCACCAGCACTTGCCGCCACCGCGTCGCTCGCCACCTACCAGATTGGTGACTGGCAGCCGGACACACCACGCGCCGATTACGAGCGCGCGATCACACGCGTCCGCGAGGCGATTCGCGAGGGCACTATTTACCAAGCCAATTACACGATGCGTCTTGCGGCGAAATTTTTAGGCGCGCCCCTCGCATGGTATGAAGACCTGAAACGCGGCGCGCATGGTCGCTTTCCAGCCTTTCTCGACATTGGCACGCACCAAATTCTCTCGATGTCGCCGGAGCTTTTTTTTAAGTGGGACGGCGCAACGCTGACCACCCGCCCCATGAAAGGCACCGC
>JAYVGG010000155.1:0-5383 GCA_043772475.1 Burkholderiales bacterium | reverse complement strand
TTTTTTAGGTTTAAGCGCGTGACAAATCAACGTATTTTTCTTATCGGAATGCCCGGTGCGGGCAAGAGCACCGTTGGCCGCGCGCTGGCACGGCGGCTTGGGCTTACCTACGTGGATGCGGATGCCGAATTAGTCAAACGTTGCGGTGTCTCGGTTGCCACCATTTTTGAGCTCGAAGGTGAGGCCGGTTTTCGTGAGCGTGAGGCGCAGCTATTGACGGAGCTTGTAAAGCTACCCAATATCATTCTCGCCACGGGCGGCGGCGTGATCTTGCGTGAGGATAATCGCGTCTTGATGCGCGCCTGCGGCACCGTCATCTACCTATTGGCCGACATCGCCGACCTCATCAAACGCACGCGTCGCGACAATAAACGCCCCCTCCTTCAAGGCGGCGATGCCGAGGCAAAGCTCGCCGCCCTATTCGAGACACGAAAGGCGCTCTACCGCGCCACGGCACACCTGACGATTGAGTCGACGCGCAGTAGCGTGAGCGGCGTGATTGGTGAAGCCATCGCCGCACTGAGCGCCAGATCGCAGCCCGACCCCTCCCCCATGCCGCATAATTCCGCTATGACTTCACCCACAATCCTGCACGTCACGCTCGCCGACCATCGCTACCCGATTGTGATCGGCGCAGATTTGCTCACCGACGTATTGCGTATCGTCGCGCATCTACCGCAGCCACGCGTCGTCATCGTCACCAACGTCACCATCTGGCCACTCTATGGTGCGGCGCTCGTGGCGAGCCTGACCGCTGCTGGCGTAAAGGTCATCCCCATCATCCTGCCCGATGGCGAGATGTACAAAGATTTCGTGCAGCTCAATACCATTTTCGACACACTCCTCGAGCACGCCTGCGACCGCAAGACGACCCTCATTGCCCTCGGTGGCGGCGTGATTGGCGACATGGCGGGCTTTGCGGCGGCGACCTACCAGCGCGGTGTGCCGTTCATTCAAATCCCCACGACCTTACTCGCGCAGGTTGACTCCTCGGTCGGTGGAAAGACGGCAGTCAACCACCCACGCGGGAAAAACATGATCGGCGCGTTTTATCAGCCGCAGTTGGTCTTGGCCGACACCAATACCCTACGCACCTTGTCGGATCGCGAGCTGCGCTCTGGCCTCGCCGAAGTCATCAAGTACGGGTTAATTTTAGATGCGAAATTTTTTGATTGGCTCGAAAGCAATCTCGAAGCACTCCTCGCGCGTGACGCGCACGCACTCACCCACGCCATCACCCGCTCCTGCGAGCTGAAGGCCGAAGTGGTCGCGGCAGATGAGCGCGAAACCGCCAAGGAAGGGGGCCGCGCGCTGCTAAACCTCGGCCACACCTTTGGTCACGCGATAGAAACCGCGATGGGCTACGGCGTGTGGCTGCATGGTGAGGCCGTGGCGTGCGGCATGGTGTTGGCGGCACAGTTTTCGGTGGCGCTCGGAAAGCTCAGTGTGGCCGATGCGAAGCGTGCAGAAGCACTTTTGCTGCGCGCGGGCTTGCCCGTGGTGATGCCGCAAGTGAGCACCGAAACCATGCTCGAACACATGGGGCGTGACAAGAAAAACGAAGGTGGTGTGATTAAGCTTATTTTGCTTAATCGCATCGGTGAGGCGGTAGTGGATGGGGGGATTTTGGTTGGGGCGCTGACGCGGTTTTTAGAAAGCAGTCCTCGAAAGCGTGCGTTGACGTAGAGGACAATTGTCTATACACTTTAATGATGCGCTACGAATGGGATGCCGCCAAAGCGAAAGCCAATATCGATGCCCATGGTGTCGGATTTGACGAAGCCGCAACGGTGCTCGAAGATGACTACGCACTCACGCGCGAAGATGGTGATGCACGTGGGGAACAGCGCTTCGTCACCTTGGGCTTGAGTGGCTTGGGCAGTCTGTTGGTGGTGGTTTACACCTACCGCGAACCAGATGCCATTCGCCTCATCTCGGCCTGGAAAGCCACCAAACCGCAAAGGACTCTCTATGAAAAAAACCGCCGCTGAACCGTTCCGTGAAATTAATTTTTCACGCGCCAAGCGTGGCGCAGTCGTGCCACTTGAACCCGGCAAGACAAAAATCTCCATCCGCATTGATAACGCCGTGCTCGAACATTTCCGCGCCGCCGTCGAGCGCGCGGGCGGGGGAAATTACCAAACACTGATGAACGATGCCTTGGTTGCCTACACGCACCAACAGTCGATGCTGGATGCAGTGCGGCAGGTTGTGCGGGAGGAAATTAGGCCGCCTGTGTTACGCAAGCGTGGTGCGACGTCGAAGGTGTCGGCAGGAAGGGTTGCGGCGTAATCGAACGCGGAGCGGCGAAAAATTAATCATTTATCGTGCCGCAGCGCCTAAAAGTCCCCGCCCCCATTAGGGTTTGGGCAGATCTCCCGTTGGCGAGATTCGCTTCAAAAACACCTGCATCTCCTTCGCCGCCTGCTTATCCCCCTTCGCTTCCGCAGCCAGAATCCCCCGCTCATACGCCGTAATCGCCGCCGCGTTTTCGCCCAACGCCGCGCGCGCCTTGCCCAGCAATTTCCACGCTGCCGAATAGCCCGCGTCCTGCGCGACGGCCGCGTCTAGGTGTGCCGCTGCGCGTGTGGCATCCCCCGCCTGCAGATACGCGTTCCCCAACGAAAATCTGAGCAGCGCGGAATCCTTCCCGGCGGCTAACATTTTCTCGAAATTCTCAGCAAGACTCATGGCCTATGCTTCTCCTATTTCAGCTATCATCAGAGCCTCATCAGTCTCATTTTGCGCGCTTTGCGGTTGAAATGCGGGCGTTTTCGTTGGGGTGGGGTTATCTCTTGGAGCGTTTATGAATCGGTTTCTTCGC
Organism: Burkholderiales bacterium; assembly: GCA_043772475.1. GTDB lineage: Bacteria > Pseudomonadota > Gammaproteobacteria > Burkholderiales > Usitatibacteraceae > UKL13-2. The sequence continues at coordinate 2,559 of JAYVGG010000155.1, read as the reverse complement.
ACACTGATCGTTACTACCTTTTCAATCGCCGCTGTCACCGCTGTCACCGCTGTCACCGCTTACGCCGCGAAATCGCGCGATGTGGCGATTGGCTTGCAAGCGGCCATCACCTCGATTGACCCGCATTACCATAATCTCTCGCCGAATAATGCGATGTCGCTGCACATTTTCGAGCAGCTTGTTGCGCGCGATGAAAATCAAAAGCTCATCCCGGCGCTCGCGGTATCGTGGAAAGCGATCGACGATCTCACGTGGGAATTCAAGCTCCGCCCAAAAGTGCGCTGGCACGATGGCTCTGAGTTCAACGCCGAGGATGTGGTGGCCTCACTCAAGCGCGCGCCGAATGTGGCCAATAGCCCGTCATCGTTTGCCACATTCGTGAAGCCGATCATCGACGTGAAGGTCATTGACCCACTCACAATTGTGTTCAAAACGGCGACCCCGAACGTGTTGCTGCCCTCCGATATTGCGGCCGTGATGATGATTCATCGCAGCCAAGAAAAAGCGACCACGGAAGAATTTAATTCGGGTAAAGCGGCCATCGGCACCGGGCCTTACAAATATGGCGAGTACGTGCCGAATCAAAAGGTCGCCCTCAAGGCCAACTACGGCTACTGGCGCGGCGAGCAGCCGTGGGACAACATCACCTTCAAGATGCTCACCAATTCTGCCGCGCGGGTCGCCGCCTTGCTTTCGAACGACGTGCAGATTATTGAGACCGTACCGACGGCTGACATCGCCAAACTCTCGCGCGATAAAAATTTCGCCCTCGCCGATAAAGTCTCGAACCGCGTCATCTACGTTCACCTCAATCAAAGCACCGAAAAATCGCCCCCCTTCGTGACCGGCAAAGACGGTCAGCCGCTAGACAAAAACCCGATGCGGGACGTGCGCGTGCGTAAGGCGCTCTCGATGGCGATTAACCGCGACACGATTGTGAATAAAGTGATGGAAGGCAAGGCGGTCTCGGCCGCACAATTACTGCCCGATGTTTTTTACGGCACCAGCAAAAAATTAAAGCCGATGAAATTTGACCCAGAAGGTGCGAAAAAATTACTTGCCGAAGCGGGCTACCCGAATGGCTTCGCGATGACGCTGCATGGTCCTAACAACCGCTACATTAATGACTCCGCCATCGTGCAGACCATCGGCCAGATGTACACCAAGATCGGCATTGATACCAAGATTGAGACCATGCCCTCCAACGTTTATTTCACGCGCGCAACCAAGCTCGAATTCGGCTACATGGTACTGGGCTGGGGGACAGAATCCGGTGAGCAGGGCTCTGCTATGCGCTCGCTACTCGCCACCAACGACCCCGCCAAAGGTATGGGTGTGACCAATCGCGGCCGCTACACCAACCCGGCGTTCGATAAAATTTTGACCGATGCGCTGGTGACGATGGACGACAAAAAACGTGAGGGCATGATCGTGAACGCAGCCGAGATGGTGATGAATGATGTCGGCTTGATTCCGCTCCACTACGAGGTGTCAACCTGGGCCACGGCGAAAGGCTTACGCTATACGCCGCGCACAGACCAGTACACGCTGGCGATGGGGATTAAGCCGGCAAAGTAGTGGTCTAGCTTGTGATCTGCAAGAGTTGCAACGTCCATTCATTGCGGGCACTTGGCGCGGCACTTCCTCCTTTTTAAAGGAGGATTGAGGAGGATTTTCGGTGGCTAGTGAATCGCACACGCCGTTAAATCCCCCTCAATCCCCCTTTTTCAAAGTAGGAAGTCGCTTGCGGACGGCGCGCAAATAAATTTCTGAGTGCCATCAAACCCCCGCATGTTCGCCTACCTCCTGCGCCGCCTAAGCCAATCAATCATCGTCCTGATGGTGATGTCGCTTATCGTGTTTCTCGGCGTGTATGCGATTGGCAACCCGATTGAACTCTTGGTCAATCCGCAGGCCGATGAAGTCGAGCGCACGCGTGCCACCATTGCACTTGGCCTCGATAAACCCATCTACGCGCAGTATTTGACCTTCCTCAAAGGTGCCGTCACCGGCGATCTTGGTAAATCGTTTGTTTTCGGCACGCCGGCGCTCGCCCTCATCGCCTCGAAACTCCCGGCCACACTCGAGCTTGCCTTTGCCGCGATGGTGATTGCGGTCGTGATCGGCATCCCACTTGGCCTGATCGCGGGCTTGAAGCCGGACTCGTGGATTGGTCGCGCGATCATGGCGCTGTCTATTGTGGGTTTTTCATTGCCCACGTTTTGGGTTGGGCTACTACTCATTATGTTTTTTGCCATCGAGCTCGGCTGGCTGCCCTCGAATGGGCGCGGTGAGACCACGACACTCTTTGGCATCCCCGTAAGCTTTCTCACCGTCGATGGGCTTTCGCACCTCATCATGCCTGCTGTCAATTTAGCGCTCTTTAAACTATCGCTCCTCATCCGCTTAACCCGCGCGCAAGTGCGCGAGGCGGTGCTGCAAGACTATGTGAAATTTGCCCGCGCAAAGGGGCTCACCGCCTCGCGCGTGATTGGTGTACACGTGATGAAAAACATCATGATTCCCATCGTCACCGTGATCGGCTTGGAGTTTGGCTCG
>JAYVGG010000154.1:0-11199 GCA_043772475.1 Burkholderiales bacterium | reverse complement strand
CGCCGATATTCAACGTAATTTCGAGCGCGTCTCCCCTGAGATTGTGTCGCAAGCCTCGCGTTTTGCGGCGAGCATTTTGGCGGATGTGGCTGGCCGTCGCGGCACGGTAGATGGCCGTATTCAGGCACTCTCGCACAGCACGCGCCTAGCAGGTCCCGCCTTCACCATCGAAGTGCGCCCCGGCGACAATTTAATGATTCACGCTGCCATGGCGATGGCGAAACCCGGCGATATTTTGGTCATCGACGGCAAGGGAGATCGCAATGTCGCCCTCATGGGCTCGATCATGCTGAATGCGTGCAAGAAGCTTGGCTTAGGTGGCGTGGTGATGGATGCCGCGCATCGCGATACCGAAGAATTATTGGCTCTTGGCTTTCCTGTTTATTCGGTGGGTAGCAATCCGAATGGCCCCACCAAGTACGTGCCCGGCCGCATTAATTGGCCGATTTCGTGCGGCGGTGTGGCGGTGTGCCCCGGTGATTTGATCGTCGGTGACGCTGATGGTGTGGTGGTGGTCGAACGCTCAAAAGCCGCGTCCCTATTGGATCTTGCGGCAAAGAAGGTAGCTGACGAACGTCAACGTATTGCCGATATCACGTCGGGCAAAGCGATTCGCCCGAAGTGGTTAGAGGCTTCGTTGCGCGCGGCGGGGGTGTTGCAAGAGGGTGAGACGCTTTAATAACATTTTCAATTTAGTGGCATGGCCACGAAGTGTGTTATCGGCGTGGCACTTCCTCCTTTGAAAAAGGAGGATTGAGGAGGATTTTCGGTGGTTGGTGAATCGCAACGTCCGAAAATCCCCCTCAATCCCCCTTCAAGAAGGGGGAAGTGCCACACTGATCATCACACTTCGTGGCGATGCCATCCCATTTAGCAGACGATCGAGGCATCATGCAAACCAAATCCGACACCATCACCATCCCCCGCCTCCAGCAAATGAAACGCGACGGCCAAAAAATTTTTGGTGTCGTCGCATGGGATTACCAAATCGCGCAGCTTGCTGATCGCGCGGGCGTGGATATTGTTTCCGTTGGCGATTCGGTCGGCGTGAATCTGTGGGGGCACAGCAACCCACTTGAAGTCACGATGGAAGAAATGCTCGTCGTCTGCAAGGCCGTGCGGCGCGGTGTGAAGCGGGCTCTCGTGAGTTGCGATTTTCCGTTTGGCCCTTTGCAAGCAGGCACTGATCACGCGCTGGCTGCGGCGATTCGCCTCGTTAAAGAAGGCGGTGCCGACATCATCAAGCTCGACGGTGCCGCTAATTTTCCTGACGCGGTTGAAGCCCTCACCCGTGCTGGAATTCCTGTGTGGGCGCAATTTGGCCTCACACCGCAGACCGCGCTGCAATTCGGCATTCCGTACTCAGCGCAATCAGCAGCCAACGCGCAAATGCCCGCTGGCATGAGCGAGAAAATGATCGCGCAAGCGAAGACCCTCGAAGCGGCTGGTGCTGCACTACTCGACTTCACCAACTCAGGCCCCACCGCAGGCCCGGCTGTGGTTGCTGCCGTATCAGTGCCGGTGATCGGTGGATTTGGTGGCGGGCCGTGGCTCGATGGGCGGGTACGCATGGCACACGCAGCGATTGGCTATGCGGCCAATATGGCTGATAAAGAAGGCACCTATGCCAACGTGGCGAAAACAACGCTCGATGCTCTCACGCGGCTCGGTGCTGATGTGCGCGCAGCCCACCAGATTAAGTATTGACCATGCCGTTCACCGTCATTGATGGCATCAACACCCGCTACGAAATTCGCGGGAAAGGCGCACCCCTATTGATGTTTTCGCCCGGTGGCTTCGACGCCACGATTGAAAAATGGTCAACACTGGGCATCTACGAAAAAGTAAAACCGCTTGATTACCTCACCCAGCACTACACCTGTATTCTGTTTGATCGGCGCGAAACCGGCCAATCCGGTGGGCGGGTTGAGCGCGTCACGTGGGCGCATTACGTGGCACAGGGCAAGGGGCTTCTCGATCACTTGGGCATACCTGCTGCACACATGATGGGCGGCTGCATGGGCTGCTCGCCGGTGATGGCGTTTGCGGCCGCGTACCCTGCCATGGTGAAAAGCATGATTTTATTTTGGCCGGTGGGTGGGGCCAAATACCGCATCAATAACCGCAAGCGCTTTGCCGAGCACGTTGCCTTTGTTGAAGCCGAAGGGCTCGCCGCCGTGGTGGCACTGGTGAAAAAAGACGGCAAAGCATTTGGTGCTGACCCACGTGGTGGGCCGTGGGCTTCGGTGATTAAGCACGATGATGATTTCGCCAAGCGCTACGTGATGCAAGACCTGGATCACTACCTTTTCATCACCCAGCGCTTAGCCACCACCTTGATTGATCGCGATACCGCCCCCGGTGCGGAGCCCGAAGCGTTGCTAGCACTCACGATACCTACTCTCATCGTGCCCGGGCGCGATGCCTCGCACGCCACCTCGGCCGCGCGCTACCTCGAAGAATGCATTCCCCATTCACAGTATTGGGATGCGCCGGTGGCCGATCAAACCGAGGCCAGCGTGGCGCAAACTCTTCTCGAATTTTTAGAGAACGTCGATCCGTGAAACTCGCCTCATTTCAACTTAAATCTGCCGACCCCGCGCCACGCATCGGCGCGCTACACGCTGGCCAGATGCTAGACCTCACCCACTTCGCACATGGCCCAGCCAGCGTGCGCGCCATGCTCACCAATACCGCGCAGGGCATTGCGTGGGCACGTGCGGCACTGCTGCGCGCGGATCGCGAACCTGCGAGCGCAAGCGCCCATCTGCACGCGCTCGATGCGATCACCTTGCTCGCGCCCATCGCGGACGCGGATAAATTTATCTGCGTCGGTAAAAATTACCGCACGCACCTCGAAGAATTAAAACGCACCAACCTCATCAAAGAAATGCCGGAAGAGCCGACCGGCTTTATTAAAACCAATGCGTGCCTCATCGGCAGTGACGCCGATGTGGTGCGCCCACGTGATGTATCCGCACTCGATTACGAGCCCGAGCTGGTGTTTGTGATCGGCAAGCCCGCCTTTCGCGTGCCCAAGGGCATTAGCGTTGAAGCCGCACTCGACTACGTGGCCGGCATCACGATACTCAATGACCTCACCTGTCGCGACACGCAAAAGCGCGAGGTCGCATCCGGCTCAAGATTTTGGACCGCCAAGAACGCGACGGGCTTTGGGCCGTTAGGGCCTTACATCATCACGATGGATGAAGTCGCCGACCCGTACAACATCTGGGTGACCTGCCACGTCAACGGCACCGAGCGGATGCGCGTCAACACGAGCGAGCAGATTTGGAAAATCAACGACATCCTCGCGCATTTTTCGCGCCTTGTGCCGCTGCTGCCCGGCGATATGTTTTCGACCGGCGCACCCGGCGGCGTGGCGGTTGGCAAAGCAAATGCAGCCGATTTATTTTTGAAGCCCGATGATATTGTTGATTGCGGATTTGAAGCCCCGGCGATGAATTTGCGAAACAAAATTATTGCTGACCTTTCGGAGTGAGTGCCATGAACAATTCAACAAAATGGCTCGTAACCCGCGCCATTGCTAGTGTTTTAGCATTTTCATCACTCGCGTTCGCAGCCGATTTTCCGTCGCAGCCGATCAAAATAATCGTCCCCTACCCACCCGGTGGCGGCACCGATGTGCTCACGCGCATCACTGCAAAATACTTGCAAGAAAACTTGAAGCAAACTGTCATCGTCGAAAATAAGCCCGGTGCCGGGGCGGTGATTGGCATCAATACCGTCTCGAAAGCACCCGCCGATGGGCATACGCTAATGGCGATTGCAGCGGGCCCTCTGAACAGTGAAAACCTCTCACTCTTTGAGCCCATCGCGCTCTTCGCGGCACCCGCCTATTTGGTGGTTGTCCATCCCGATGTGCCCGCGAAAACACTGCCAGAATTTATTGCCTACGCAAAAGCAAATGGCGCAAAGCTTTCCTACGGCTCCACCGGTGGCGGAGCGGCATCGCATCTGTCGGCCGAGTTACTAAAAGCGATGGCCGGCATCGAGATCCTGCACGTGCCCTACAAAGGCACGGGGCAAGCCGTTACCGATTTACTCGGCGGGCAAATACAAATGATGGTGGCCCCCACACAAACCGTGATTGCCCACGTCAATAGCAACAAACTACGCGCGCTCGCGGCCACCGGTAAAGTGCGCTCGGTGGCCGCCCCCACAGTCCCCACTGCCGCAGAAGCCGGCCTCGCCGACTACGAAGCCACCGGCTGGTTCGGCATCGTGGCACCTGCCAATACACCCAAGGACGTGGTGCAAAAACTGAACCGCGAGATCAACGCGATTTTGTCGTCTGCTGATGTCAAAGAACGCTTAGCGCAGCTCGGCGCAACCCCCGCTAATCTCAGCCCGCAGCAGTTTCTACAGTTCATTCGTAACGACAATGAAAAGTGGGCGAAGCTGATTAAAGAGCGCAAATTAGAAACGGAAATCGCGCGGTAGATTTTCGCCAAAATGTAGCCGAAACCCGCACCGATATTAGGGTTTCTCGATTCTTTCACCCCGTCGCTATTAGTTGCTCACCTTCGCGCAGCGCCGTTCACCTGTGACAGCATAGGCGGCCATTTTGCATTTGTGGTAACGTACCTACATTGAAAAGCATGAGGTAGGTTATGAACATCACCACACTATCGAGTCGCGAGTTTAATCAGGATGCCAGCAAGGCCAAAAGAGCCGCGCAGCAGGGGCCGGTCATCATCACCGATCGTGGGCATCCCGCGCATGTATTGCTGACTTTTGACGACTATAAACAGCTCACCAAAAAGCCCACGCGCATTGCCGATTTATTGGCCATGCCGGAAGCAACGGACGACGATCTGGTTATTGCTCGGTCGCGCGAAGTGGCACGCCGCGCTGATTTGTCCTGATGTATTTGCTCGACACGAATGTCATTTCTGAGCTTCGAAAAGTCAGCGCTGGCCGCGCGGATGCCAATGTTGCTACTTGGGCTGGCGCTGTCGAAACGGGCGCGTTGTATGTATCCGTGATTAGCCTTCAAGAGCTAGAAATCGGCATACAGCTTGCCGAGCGGCGCGACCCAGTCCAAGGTCGCGTGCTGCGAACATGGCTTGTTACGCGCGTGGTACCCGCGTTTGAGCATCGCATTTTAATCGTGGATGCCGCCGTTGCGATTCGTAGTGCTGCGCTGCATGTCCCCAATCCACAACCCATCCGCGACAGCTTGATTGCCGCCACCGCACTCGTGCATGGCATGACGATTGTCACGCGCAACACGCGCGACTTCATTAAAAGTGGTGCTGCGACCTTGAACCCGTGGGAGCCTGCCCACAAACGCGCTAAAAACCCGAAGGGGTAAGGACACACACAAATTTCAGTAGCCTTTCCGGCAAGCGGACATCGGCTGAAAAGTGATGCGCTACGGTGGCATCTGCCTACACATACGACACCCGCAACGGGTCATGAATCGGCGGATAACTGTGCTCATCAAGCAAATCAAAAAACTGATTTAACCCGGCACTGGTTTTCACCAGCGCGTACTCCGCAGGTGAGATGAGATTGACGGTGAGCGTTTCGACTCTGTGTTCGCCATTCTTAAATTCATGGAGCAGATCGTTATCCGTATCAAAGATCGGCGACATAAAGAAAAACGTTTTGAATGCACAGCCATCGAGTGGTGCATCTGGCATCGGCACGGTGTGGCCACGGCCAAACCAAGTCTCATCTATTTGCGGCAGCTTGGCGAGCCAGCGTAGGTAGTGAACATAGTCGTCGGTGACATCGCGAACGTACCAAATGAGCTCCACGGCGAGCGATTCGTCACTGTCTGAATCAGCGCGACGGTGCATGAGCTTATCGCTCATGCCGTTGGTGATGAGCACGTAGCCCTCATCATCAGGGGATTCTTCGTCACAGTCTTCAATGAAGTTGCGACTAAACGCATAAACATCAACCGGAAAATCACTATCCGTATCGAGCAGCACGTGCTCAGGCTCGCCTAGCGCTTCAATCATGGTGGCCAAGCGCAGCACGCGCCTATCTTGTGCTGTCGATACAGCCTGTGCTCCAGCGGCGGGTGTGGCGAACATCGCCTTCAACTTATTAAACATGTCATGCCTCTTTGCGTAATGGTAGAGCGGCAACAATTTAACATGGCATGTCGCGTACTGCCTCGCGATGACGGTTTCTCGATGGCATACAACCAGCCAAACACCGCGCCAATGCTAGGGTTTCATGCTTTTCTTCGGCGCCTTGGCAGCACTCGCCCGTAGCAACGGCGGGTACAAAATCTGCGCGTCCCCCTGCGTATAAATCTGCGCGGGCCGCCCACTATCGCCTTGGGTTTTCTCATTGGCTGCCACCACAAAACCCGGTGTCTTCATGACTTTGCGGTGAAAATTTGCCGGGTCTAGCGGCGCGCCCCATACCGCTTCGTAGATCTGGCGTAGCGCTTGAATGGTGAAGCGCTTTCCGCAAAATGCGGCTGCCAGCGAGGTGTACTCCAGCTTCGCACGGGTGCGCTCCACCCCCGCCTGCAAGATCTCAGCGTGATCGAAGGCGAGCTTGGCGCTACTGGCAAATAACGACGCAACAGGCACAATGCGCGCCTCCCCCGCGTCACCGCCCGCCTTGGGCTCCGGTAAATCAGGCACAAACGCAATGTAGGCCACCGAAACCACGCGCCCGCGCGGGTCACGTTTGGGTGCGCCAAAGGTGGCGAGCTGCTCGATATGGCCGACGCGGCCACGCTTAATTCCCGTCTCCTCGGCAAGCTCGCGGTGTGCGGCATCCTCCAAGCACTCGCCTTCGCGCACAAAACCGCCGGGCAGCGCCCATTGGCCTAGATAGGGTGCTATGCCGCGCCGAATCATCAGCGCCGATAGCGCGTTATCACGCACCGTCAAGACCACGAGATCGACCGCGACCGGCATGGCCAAGATATTTAAGAGCGGATGAATTTTTTTATTGGTCATGTTGACAATAAGTAAATAGGTGGCGTATTATAGTCACTCAGACAACAACTAGGAGATAAAAATGAAAGCCGTCCTTCCCGCACTGCTTGTTGATGGCTACAAAGTCGGTCACGTGTTTCAGTACCCAGCCGACACCACCTTCGTCTATTCCAATCTTACGCCACGTAAAAGCCGTCGTGGTGAAGATGCGGGCGTGGTGTTTTTTGGCTTGCAGTATTTTGTTGAAGAATACTTGGTTCGGCAATTCAACGAAAACTTCTTTGCCCGCCCCGAGGCTGAGGTGATGGAAGCTTATCGCCGCCGGATAGAAAACTACTTGGGTAAAGATGCGATTACGTTTGAACACATCCGCGCCCTACACAAATATGGCCGCATTCCGCTCAAGATCAAAGCTGTGAAAGAAGGCACCGTGGTGCCGCATGGCGTGCCGATGCTCACGCTTTGCAATACCGCGCCGGAGTTTTTCTGGGTGACCAATATGCTTGAAACAATATTATCTGCCGTGATTTGGAAAGGCTGCACATCGGCTACCAGCGCGCATCGCTTTCGCGGCACCTTTGAGCGTTATAGCCGCCTCACCGTGGGTGCTGCTACGAACCCATTCATCGACTGGCAAGGTCACGATTTTTCGTTTCGTGGTATGTCGGGGCTAGAAGATGCCTCGATCAGTGGGGCGGCACACTTACTTTCGTTCACCGGCACCGATACCATTCCGGCCATTGATTTTCTCGAAACCTACTACGGGGCAAACTCCGACACAGAGCTCGTCGGTGGCTCGGTCTCGGCCACCGAGCACAGCGTGATGTGCATGGGGCTTGAAGCGTCTGAGCAAGAAACCTTCCGCCGCTTGATTGAAGACGTGTACCCAGCTGGAATCGTCTCGATCGTCTCCGACACATGGGATTTTTGGAAAGTGCTCACCGAGATTTTGCCGGCACTCAAAGATAAAATTTTGGCGCGCAATGGCAAGGTCGTGATCCGCCCCGACTCTGGCGACCCGGCCAAAATCGTCAACGGTGATCCCGCCGCACCTACCGGTAGCCCGGAGTGGAAAGGTGCAATACGCCTCCTCGATGAAATTTTCGGCAGCACCAAAACCGCCACCGGCTTCCGGGTGCTTGACTCGCATATCGGGCTCATTTACGGCGATAGCATTACGCCAGATCGGCAGGAGCAAATTTTGGCCGGGCTACAAAAAAATGGCTATGCCAGCGACAACGTCGTACTCGGCATCGGCTCCTACAACTATCAATACGTGACGCGCGACACCCACGGCTTTGCTGTCAAAGCCACTTTCGGCAGCACGCGCTCACGCGGCGATACGGCAATTTACAAAGACCCAAAAACCGACGACGGGACCAAGCGCTCAGCACGTGGCCTCTTGCGGGTAGATCGTGAAAACGGCAAGCTGAAACTGCGCGACAACGTATCGCGTGACGAGGAACAAGGCGGGCTGCTTGAAACCGTATTCGACGACGGCAAGGTGGTGCGCGTGGAAACCCTCGCGCAAATCCGCGAAACGCTACGAGGTGAAAAATCATGATCATCTATTTGGATAAGCCCGGCGAAGGCGAACTTGCCTTTAAGCGATTCACCTTTCCCGATGGCCAAGCGCATTGCGAATTTGACCCGGCCACGCTCACGAAAGCCGCGCGCAATGGCGAGATTGCGCTCATTGGCGCAATCAAATCGGGCAATGATGTGCTCAATATCGCGCTCGCACTCGATGCCGTGCGCTCGGCCTTTTCTCCACCCTACCCCGCTATCACGCTCAATATCAGCTACCTACTCGGCGCGCGCATGGATAGGCGCATCGCAGACGGCCAGCCGGCTACTTTGGCGGTGATCACGCAGCTTCTGAACGCCTGCACCGCAGGGCTCACTGCGGTTCGCGTGCTCGACCCCCACTCGCCCGTCACGCTCGCAAGCCTCAAGGGCAGTGTGGCGCTTCACCCTGATGCCTTGGTGGCCCTGGCACTCGCGCACGTCGAGCGCTGCGATGGGCGGGCACCGGTGGTGGGGATACCCGATGCCGGTGCGATTGCGCGTACCAAAGGCATCCTGGCGCGGCTCCACGCGCCACACGATATTGCGCGCTGCTCAAAAAAGCGTGACTCGCAAACCGGCAAGCTTTCTGGCTTTCAGCTCGATGAAGGTGATGTCACCGGGCGCAGTGTGGTGATCGTGGATGATATTTGTGATGGGGGAGGTACATTCGCGGGTATCGCGGCGGTGCTGCGCGCGCAGGGCGCTGCGCGCGTGATGCTGTGCGTGACGCACGGCATTTTCTCTAAAGGGATCGAGATCGCGGGCATCGACGGAATTTTTTGCACCGACTCGTGTGGCCTACCGAATTCGGCGGGCTACGAAATTTCCGCCGATCATGACGAGGCTAGCCTCCTGCTCTACAAAAAATCAGGCAAGTTAGGTCTCACCGTGATGACGCAATTTGTTGAAAAAATTCTACACGCATAGCCTCAAAACCCGCGCCAGCGCTTGTGTTTGGCAGAGTAGCCCAAACCCCGCGCCCTTATTAGGGCTTGCGATCTGGCGTGGTTACGGCCGCACCTTCTGATAAGCCTCAAGCAAGCGCTGGTGCATGGTGGAGCCTTCAAAATTCTTGCCCAGTTTATTGAGGCCAAAAAACCGCTCTTCTTGATTGAATAACGCAAAAGCCTGCGTTAATGTCTCACGCCCGTACATGAGTGCCAGTGCGGCCTCATACGGGCTAGGCTCCTCAAGCTGCACGAGATCCGCAATGCAACGATAGACCTTTAAGCGCGCCTCACTGCGCTGGCCGTACTGGCCAATCCACGCGCAGCCATCGCGAATCGCTTCATCATCACCCGCCGCCAGTGCGAGTAAGAGCTTCAATTCACCAACACGTAAATCCATCCAAGGCGAGCCTGCGTCCGGTGCGAGGCCAATGATGACGGTGACCAAGCGATCATCCGCCATCTCAAGCTCGTCAATCCTATCGAGCAAATCGGCGCATTCTTCGTTGGTGAGCTCGGGCAGTCGTGCAAGGTCGGCACGAATAAGATTGCCGACGGTGTTGTTTTCAAACTCCAACTCTTCCACCGGGTAAATCTCCGACACACCGGGCACGAGAATGCGGCACGCGTACACGCCCAGATGCGTGAAATCAGCAATGTAGAGATCATGCCCTTCGGCGTGGAGCGTGTTGACCGACCAATCGTAATCTTCTTCAGTGGTGGTGCCAAAATTCCAATCTACAAACGGGTAGTCGGGTGTATCGCGCAGAAATTTCCAGCTAATCACGCCGCTGGAATCCACAAAATGAATTTCTAAATTTTGCGGGTCGGCGATTTCGGATTCGTCAAAACCGGGTGCCGGGAAACCGGCGAGCGAATCGAGCACGCGGCCTTGCAAGAGCTCGGTGAGTGCGCGCTCGAGGGCGACTTCAAAGCGCGGATGCGCGCCGAAACTCGCGAAGCAGCCTTGGTCTTGCGGGTGCAGTAGCGTGACGCACATGACCGGGTATTTGCCTCCTAGCGAGGCATCTTTAACCACGATGCCAAAGCCCGCCTCACGCAGGCCACGGATGCCCGCTGCAATGCGCGGGTAGCGCGCGATGACGGCCTCGGGCACGTCGGGCAGACAGATAGCGTCTTTGATGATTTGAAATTTTATGTGCCGCTCGAAAATTTCGGCGAGTGCCTGCGTGCGCGCTTCCTTCAACGTATTGCCGGCCGACATGCCGTTACTAACAAATAAATTACCGATCACGTTCACCGGGAAATAAGCGATCTCGCCATCGCGCAGCCGCGTGTAGGGAATCGCGCAAATGCCACGTACGGCGTTGCCGGAGTTAAGATCAATCAGCGATTCGGCGGGCACATCTTTATTGGGGTTGTAGAGCGCGCGCAGTTTTTTGTTGAGCACGCCATCTGGCCATGCATGGCCTTTCACGGGAAACCATTTTTCATCTGGCGTGTGCGCGTAGGTGCGGTTTGCTATCGTCTCGCCGAGATAAAAATGCGTCCAAAAATAATTAGTCGAGAGCCGCTCAAAGTATTCACCGAGCGCACTCGCGCGTGCGGCAAGCTCCGAGGCACCCTTGCCGTTGGTGAACATAATCGGGCAATCGCGATCACGAATATGCACCGACCAAACGTTCTCAACCGGGTTTAGCCACGAGCGCTCTTCGATATGAAAATCGAGCGCGTCGAGTTTTCCTTGTAGTGTCTTAATCGACTTTTCGAGCGAAGAATCTTTGCCGGGG
>JAYVGG010000153.1:0-2130 GCA_043772475.1 Burkholderiales bacterium | reverse complement strand
TGGCGCGCGCTGCAAAATGAATTGCAAATGTTGCTCCATGACCACCCGGTGAACCTTGCGCGCGAAGCAAACGGTGCGCGCGCGATCAACGGGATTTGGTTTTGGGGTGCGGGCTCACTTAACGGTGTTGTCGCCAAAACACAATATCGGCAACTGGCTGGAAGACTAGCACTGGCGCGGGGTTTGGCGATGCACGCGGGTATTTTGTTGGTGCCACTGCCGACTACATTCGCCGATCTCACAAGCGATTTCGATCACACGCTGGTCGTGCTGCACACGCCTACCCGCGAGCTACGCGCGAATCGTCGTGGTGAGTACGTGGAAGCATGTTTGCGGCTTGATCGCGACTGGTTTAACCCGGCACTCGCCGCGCTCGCAACCGGCAAAATCGCAAAGCTCACCTTGCAGCTTGCCAATGAAGCTTGCACGCTTGAAGCCACCATCATGCCCGCCGCCCGCTGGCAATTCTGGAAATTTCGCAAACCGAAAGCGCTCGCCCTGTATGCCTAGCATCATCACCCGCGCACAAGACCCCGCCGCCTACAACACCCTTATCGCCGGTGACGTAGACCCACGCATGGCGAGGCTCTACGCGGCACGCGGGGTGCGAGCCGCGCGCGAGCTCGACTACACCATCACCGCCCTGCTCCCGCCCACGCTACTCTCCCACATCGATCAGGCAGCACTATTTTTGGCCGACGCGATTGCGGCTAAGAAAAAAATGCTCATCGTTGCCGACTACGATGCCGATGGGGCCACCGCCTGTGTGGTGGGCATGCGCGCGTTATCGGCGATGGGGGCCGCCGTTGATTTCATCGTGCCGGATCGCTTCAAATTTGGCTATGGCTTAACGCCAGAAATCGTGGCACTCGCAGCAGAACGTGCGCCGGATATTATTATCACGGTCGACAACGGCATCGCCAGTGTGGACGGTGTTGCTGAGGCCAATCGGCGCGGGATAGCAGTGCTGGTGACTGACCATCATCTCCCCGGTCAATCGCTCCCCGATGCGGCTTGCATCGTGAACCCGAATCAACCCTTTGACACGTTTACGAGTAAAAATTTAGCCGGGGTCGGTGTGATTTTTTACGTGATGTTGGCACTGCGGGGTGAGCTCAGAAAGCGTGGCGCGTTTAGTGCGCGTAAAGAGCCCAACTTAGGCGAGCTGCTCGATCTCGTGGCGCTCGGCACGGTGGCCGATGTGGTGCGGCTTGACCACAATAATCGCGTGTTGGTCGAGCAGGGCCTCTCGCGTATTCGCGCCGGGCGCATGTGTGCGGGCATCCGCGCGCTACTCACGGTGGGTGGGCGCGAGGGGCATATCGCGCAGGCTTCCACGTACGATCTAGGCTTCGTGGTCGGCCCAAGGCTCAATGCAGCCGGGCGGCTTGACGATATGTCGCTCGGCATCAATTGCTTGTTAGCCGATGATGAACAAAGCGCCACCGCCCTCGCCCACAAGCTCGATACGCTCAACAAAGAGCGCCGCGCCATCGAGACCGATATGCGTGAATCGGCGGCAGCGGACCTGACGGCGGTTGACGTGGAAGGTCGCTACGCGCTGGCACTATTCGACCCCACATGGCATCAAGGGGTGGTCGGCATCTTAGCTTCGCGGATTCGTGAAAAAACCCACCGCCCCGTGATTGCCTTCGCAGCCGATGGTGCCGGCAATCTCAAGGGCTCGGGCCGCTCGATCAAGGCGCTACACATGCGCGATGCGCTAGACCTCATCACCAAGCGCCACCCCGATCTCATCACCCGCTTCGGTGGCCACGCGATGGCGGCCGGGCTCACGATTCCACAAAGTGCGCTCACCGATTTTGCGAAAGCGTTTGAAATCGTGGCACGCCAACTTCTCTCGCCCAGTGACCTCAACGAACGCATCGAAACCGACGGCGCATTAAACGCGGAAGAGCTCACCTTTGATTTCGCCGTCCAAATAGAAGAGCAAGTGTGGGGCCAAGGTTTTGCGGCACCCACGTTCACCGGAAAATTTCGTGTGATTGACCAGCGCATTGTCGGCGGTAAGCACATGAAATTAAAACTTTCCATGGGCGGGGCGCACTTTGAGGCGATGCGATTTGGCTCGGCTGAGCCGCTAAACCCTAGCATTGACGCGGTGTTTCG
>JAYVGG010000152.1:0-12718 GCA_043772475.1 Burkholderiales bacterium | reverse complement strand
GCCGCGCGCGCGTTCGCAACGGACCAGACCATCGAGACGACATTGTTCGGTAGCGGCAATAACGCCAGCACGCCATCGCGCGCGAACCACTGCCGCGCGGTGTCGTGGTGGCTCTGCGCGAGTTTGAAATTCGCCACTACACCGGCACTCGCGTAATCGACGATTTGTGACTCAATTTGCATCCGCTCGCGTAGCGGCGAGTGGCCGCCGTCAGCGGCAATTAGCAGCGTACACGTGAGCGGTTTGCCATCGGCAAAAGAAAGCGTGTGGCGGCCTTCGCGCGTGGTCACGTCGGCGATGGGTGCGTTTTCACGCAGCACAATTTGCGGCGTATTGACGACCGCTTTCACGAGTGCAACTAGCAAATTGCTATGCTCGACAATATGGGCAAGAGGCGCGCCAGTATTGAAGTTCAGGGCGGTTTCATTGTTTTCGGCGCGGTCTCCAAATACGGCCATGGCCCGCACCGGGCCCGCACGGGTGAGATCAATCACAGCACCAAGGCTCGCGAGAAACTTGATCGACGCAGGTGCCAAGGCGTAAACGCGATGGTCAACCTCGGCCAATGTGGGGGCGGCAATTTTATGTTGCGCGACCAAGGTCACGGCAACCCCCGGCAAACGCGCGAGCGCCAACGCCGCCGCGAGACCGACCGGCCCGGCACCAACGACAACAATATGTGCCGTTTTCATCGCGGCGCGCCAAACAACATGCGGCGCGCGAGCGCGCGCCTCGCACCAGGCAAGAGATCAAGGGCGGCGAGACCGAGCCCCCGTGGCACGCGGGCGAGTGGCGAATCGCTCGCAAAGGCACTCACCAAAAAATCGGTAAAGCCGACGCTGCGCGAAACGTCGCGGGAGCGCAGGCTGGCATAGGCCGCTAAGCGCTGCGCGGTAGATTGCACGCTGACCTTACTCAACGAAGCCGCCAAATCACGTGCATCGCGGAGGCCTAAATTAAACCCCTGCCCCGCCACCGGGTGTAGCGCTTGCGCGGCGTTGCCAATCACCACGGCGTGCCCGGCAACCGGGGCCGTGACAGTGCGTAAACGCAAGGGGTAGCTACGTCGTGCGCTGACGGCGACAAACGTCCCGGCTCGCGAGCCAAAATGCGCTTGAAAGGCCTGGCAAAACGCGTGGTCGTCTAACGCCTTGAGTGCCTCGATTTCGGCCGCCTTCGCCACCCACACCATTGAATAATGATGCCCCGGTTTGACGGCGTCGGCAGGAGAGGCCATCGGTAACAATGCCGCTGGCCCGCTTGGTGTAAAGCGCTCGTAGGCAATATGTTGATGCGGGCGATCGGTGGCGATGTGGGCTAAGAGTGCCACCTCGGCGTAATCTTTTTCTTCGGTGGTGATGGCCGGGAGTTTGTCGAGATTGGCTCCTCCATCGGCAAATACCAGCACATCGGCTGCGCGCGTATGCGCTTCACCGCCCTGTTGATATTCAATCGTGGCGGATTCGGCTGAAACCTGGCTCACCACGGCACCGCGCATCACCTCAATTTGCGCGGTGTCCAGCGCGCTATCCAATGCTGCTTGGAGATTTGCGTAGTTCGCCACATAGCCGAGTGCAGGCACGCCACCATCCTCACGCGAAATCACAGCACGGCCAAAGCCGCCTTGGTGCGAGGTATGGATGCGATGAATCTCGGTAGCGGCGAGCGCTGAAAATTGAACGCCAGCTTGATCGAAAATTTCTCGGCTGCCGTGCGAGAGCGCCAAGTTTCGGCTCTCGCGCGATGGCCCCTCGCGCGCTTCAAGAAGTGCCACATCCAAGCCTTGGTACTTGGCAAGCAACGCGAACGTTGCACCAACCGGCCCCGCGCCAATAACGAGAATGTTCACGCGGGCCGTTAGGAAGTCGTGAGCGCTTCAACATCGCGCACCGATTTCGGACACGATTCGGTGAGCACGCGGTTGCCCGTTTTAGTCACCAGCACATCGTCTTCGATCCGCACGCCAATATCCCAGAAGTGTTTGGGCACATTGTCTGCCGGGCGAATGTAGAGACCGGGCTCGACGGTGAGCACCATGCCCGCTTCGAGTTTCACCCACTTACCGGCGCGCTTGTACTCGCCCGCATCATGCACATCGAGCCCCAGCCAGTGGCCGGCACGGTGCATGTAAAACTGTTTGTAGGATTCACGCTCGATCACGCTATCGCGCGAGCCCTTGCAGAGCTTGAGATCAATCAGGCCCTGCGCGAGAATCTCCACGGCCACCTCGTGATAGCGCCCGAATGCGGCACCGGGCTTCACCGCCTTGATACACGCCAATTGCGACGCGAGAACCAGCTCATAAATATCTTTTTGCGGCCCACTAAAACGCCCGCCGACCGGAAACGTGCGGGTGATGTCAGCGGCGTAGCTCTCAAGCTCGCAGCCCGCATCAATCAACATCAAATCGCCTTTTTTTATCGGCGCGGTATTTTCCTGATAGTGCAAAACACAAGCATTGGCACCTGCGGCCACGATGCTGCCGTAGGCCGGCTGGCGCGCGCCGTGGGCAATAAACTCATGCAAAATTTCGGCCTCAACTTGGTACTCAAACATACCGGGGCGGGCGACACGCATCGCGCGCGCATGGGCATCGGATGAAATTTTTCCCGCGCGCGCCATGAGATCAATCTCGACCGCATCCTTGATAAGCCGCATAGCACTTAGCGTGTGGCGCAAATCGCTTAGCGCAATCGGAGCCGTGACACCGGTGCGAACCTTCGCGCGCACGGCATTCACCCAGCGCGTGATGTTGGCATCCCACGCGACATCGGCTCCTATCGGCGTATGCACCACATCGCAGTCCGCCATGAGGGCGGGAATGCGCGCCTCCAACTCAGATAGCGGGTAAGCCTCATCAAACGAAAAAACTTCTTTCGCCATCGCAGGCCCAAAGCGAAAGCCATCCCATATTTCACGCTCCAAATCTTTATCGCGGCAAAACAAAATATGGCGCGGCTTTTTACCGAGCACGATTGCCACCACGGCTTCGGGCTCACGAAAGCCGGTGAGGTAGTAAAAATGGCTATCCCAACGGTAGGCGTAGTGCGCGTCGGCGTTACGCGTGACTTCGGGGGCGGTGGCGAGTAACACCAAGCCTTCTTTGAGGGTCTTAGCAAGCCTCACGCGACGTGCGGCGTGGGCTTTGACCTTGGGGAGGGTCACGGGGATGGGGGGGAGTTCGCGTTTCATGAGGGAATCCGGTGGGGGCGAGTGGGTATTTTACGGCGGATCGAGGCCAAAGCTTCTGCGGGGTAATGCGTGCGTGTCGATTGCGGGCAGGATTGGACATTGCTCTAAATATGGCATATATTTATTTATGCCATTTATTTTGGAGTGCCTGCCATGCCACAGCTGATTGATATTCGCGTTGCCGCTAACGGTCGAATGGTTCTTCCACGCGCCGCTCGAGAGGCCCTGGGCGTGACGGGTGCGGGCATCGTTGCGCTCTCGGTTGACGGCGACGACGTGAGGCTGACAGCGATTCACGCCAGCGTTGCCCGCGCGCAGGCGCTCTACCGGGCGCATGTGGTCAACGATCAATCTAGCGCAGCGCTGCTTGCGGCGCGTCGCCGTGAGAGTGCGAAGGATCGCGCCGCTGGGCGCTAGCCATGGCGCGCGCAGTTGTTGATGCCTCTGCCGTGATTGCGCTCTTGCGTGATGAACCCGGTGCCGAACTGGTGGCAAGTTATGCCGGGGACGCGATTATTTCGTCAGTCAATTTACAAGAAGTTGTGAAGGCCCTGCTGGTGCGCGGATTTGCCATCGACCTTGCTTGCACGATGATAGAGGCACTTCACCTCGAGGTTCGCTCCCACGAGAAAGCCGATGCCTACGGCGCAGCGTCGCTCCACGAGGCCACGCGCGAATACGGCAGTGGGCTTGGCGACCGTAGCTGCATGGCGCTGGCAATTGCGGTGAGTTTACCGGTGCTCACTACCGACAAGGCTTGGTCGAAGCTCGCGATTCCCGGCTTAACGGTTTTGCTCGCAAGGTAGTGATTCCTGCCAAGGCTGGTTGTGCGCTTGCCGCGCAGTCAAGCAAGCCTTGCATTGAGCGCCGCGAATTCACGAGGCGTTCCTAAGTTTTCCCACACGCCATCAAATACTTCCCCCTTCATACGGCGTGCCCCCGCCCAAGCCTGAAAATGCGGCAGTAAGGTGAAGGGCTTGCGTTTGGGCATGGCGGCGAACAACGACGTGCGAAACACGCCCACACTCGCCCATGTGTAGTGCGGGAGTGGCGCCGCGCTCACATTGGCGAACACCACGCGATCGGCTTCGAGCGCGTACTCACCAATGAGGCCGACGTGGTGCGGCACGAGCATGAGTGCGGCATCGGCCTTGCCTAGATTTTTCCCCATGGTGGCGAGCCTAGCGTAATCAATATCAGAATAAATATCCGCACTCACCAGTAGAAACCAATCATCTCCCAGCCAATCACGCGCGGTGGCAATACCGCCGCCAGTTTCAAGCGCCGTAGGCTCAGGCGAATACTGCACCGTCACACCATAGCGCGCGCCATCGCCAACGTGGTTTTTAATCGCCTCCCCAAGGTAGGAGATATTGATGACAATCTCTCGAAACCCAGCACGGGCGAGCTTTTCGAGGTGCCAGTCGATAAGCGGGCGGCCGTTAATTTTTAGTAGCGGCTTGGGCACGGTGTCGGTCAAGGGCCGCATCCTAGCGCCGCGCCCGGCGGCCAAAATCATGGCTTTCATACGGCCAAAATCAAAACGAAACGCCGCTCTGGCGTACCACGCCATTATCAATTTTGAGCGCATCAAAAAGCCTGATCAGCGGCCACAGCTCTTGATACCGCTCGCCTACTTTTCGCACGTACGTGACAAAACGTGGCGTATCGGCTAGGTAGCGGGGCTTTTGATCGCGGTAATTTAAGCGCGCAAAAATACCGAGAATTTTGAGGTGGCGCTGTAAGCCCATCCACTCGACCTGCTGGTAAAAATCCGAGAAATCAGCCGGCACCGGGAGCCCGGCTTTTTTGGCTTTTTCCCAATAACGGATGGTGCCATCGAGCACGATCTCTTCGTCCCACGAAATAAACGCCTCTCTATAAATCGAGGCAATATCGTAGCCAATCGGGCCTTCCACCGCATCTTGAAAATCCAGCACGCCGGGGGCACTATCCATACTAACCGGCACCATGAGATTGCGCGGCGTGAAATCGCGATGCACGTACACACGCGATTGCGCGAGGTTGTTACTCAAAATGGTGTCGAAACTCGAAAGAAGGCTCGACTGCTGCGTGGCGCTTAAGGTCACATTGAGATGTTTTGCGATGTACCAATCGGGAAATAAATTCACCTCGCGCTTTAGCAGTGCATCGTCATACGGCGGCAAGGTATCGGGCTTGGAGGCCAATTGCCACTTGATAAGTTCGTCGCCCGCGCGGCGAAAATAGGCTTCAACATTGTCTTCGCTAAGCACATCGAGCAAGGTTTGCGTGCCCAAGTCAGTGAGCAGTAAAAAGCCTTGATCGAGATCTTGGGCGAGTAGCTTGGGCGCATTAAGCCCCGCTGCTGCCATCATGCCCGCCACTTTCACAAACGGGCGACAATCCTCGTGCGCGGGCGGGGCATCCATGACAATGCGCGTGCCGCTCGCGGTGGTTATGCGAAAATAGCGGCGAAAACTTGCGTCGGCAGACGCAATCGACAGCACGTAGTCTTCACGCACCACCTGTTTTAGCCACGCCGTAAGAGCTGCCACACGGGGAGAATTGAAATCAATCTCGGCCGGTGTGCTGTGTAGGAAGGTGGATGTCATGGAACGATTTTAACATTCCGCTCTCCTAATAGCCTTGGCGAGCACTGCGTTTTATGGTGATTTTTTGCCCTCTCCCTCTTTGAAAATGCTCCTGTGGCTTTAGCGACAACAAAAAAACTTCTGCTGCTGGTTTTAGCCTCAATGTTTGCGAGCGTTGTTGGCGCGCAAGGGGCTGCGGCACCGGGCCAGGCCGAGCTTGATGAAGTGATTCGCCAAAGCCAGCAGCAAGATAAATTTATCCCCACCCCGGCGAGCTTGATGAAGCCGAAAAAAGGCGGGGCGCGGACTATCGAAGCAGATCGGCTTTTTGGTGTGGTCGATAAAAATCTCACCGCTCTGGGCAAGGTAGATTTACGCGATGGCAACATGATCTTGCGCGCAGATAGGCTTGATTACGATGTGGAAACCGACCTTGCCACCACGCCAGGCAAATTCGAGATTGATCGCGCGGGCGACATCATCACCGGCTCCGACTTAAAGCTCAAAATTGAATCGGAGGTGGGTAGTTTACTTAACCCAACTTTTGTATTTGCGCTCAGCGCTGACCGGCCAAATCAGCGCTACGTAGCGCGGGCGGCGGCGGCGCGGATGAATCTTGAGACCGCGAATCGTGAGCGCCTCTTTGGCGCGAATTACACCACCTGCAAGGCGGGTGAAAACGAATGGTCACTCAACGTTGCTGAGCTCGCCCTTGATCGTATCAATAATGTGGGCACCGGCTTTAACGCAACCCTCGTCTTTAAGGGGCTGCCGATTTTGTACGTGCCGTTTATGACTTTTCCGCTCAATAACGAACGTAAAACCGGCTTTTTGCCCCCCACATTCGGCTCGTCATCCACAGCCGGTTTTGATATTGCGATGCCGTACTACTTTAATCTCGCGCGCAACCTTGATGCGACCGTTACGCCAAAAATTTACACCAAGCGCGGGCTGCAAATCGGCGGCGAATTTCGCTACCTTGATCAAGGCTACTTTGGCGCGCTGGAGGCCGAGTATTTGCCAAAAGATCGGCGCGCCGATCGTGATCGGTTTTTGCAATCAATCCGACACTTTCACAACTTTGGTGCGACCCCCGGCCACGCCTTGGCCGGGTGGACGGCCAGCATTAACGCGCAGCGGGTGTCAGATGACGCGTATTTTCGCGATCTTTCCACCCGTATCGCTAACACCGCACAAACCCACCTGCCGCGCGATATTGCGCTGCAATACAGCGCGAGTGCGGGTTTATTTTCTGCGCGTTACTTGGCCTACCAAACCTTGCAAGACCCACTCGCACCCGTCGCGCGCCCGTATCGCCTAGCGCCACAGGTGAGCTTTAACGCGCAGCCGTTGCCGTGGCAGGGCTTGGAATTAAACGCGGTGAGCGAATTCACCGCCTTCGAGCACCCCACGCTTGTGAGCGGGCAGCGCTGGCTCACTTACCCAAGTGCCACCTACAACATGACGCGTTCATTCGGCTTTATCACGCCAAAGGTTGGCCTACATGTGACGCGCTATGACCTAACAGGCAATCGCACCGGCTACGAAAGTGCGACGCGCGTACTGCCGATTTTGAGCCTCGATAGCGGCTTAAGTTTTGAGCGCCCCATGTACTGGAAATCCACGACCGGGGCGGTGCTCACGCAAACCTTAGAGCCACGTTTATTTTTTCTCGATGTGCCGTTTCGCGATCAGTCGCGCCTACCGTTGTTTTCAACGTCCGAGACCGATTTTAATTTCGCGCAAATTTTCAACGAAAATTCTTTTATTGGCGGTGATCGGATTGCGGATGCCAAGCAAGTCACCTTGGCCGTGACGACCCGTATTATCGAAAACATAACGGGTATTGAGCGCCTGCGTGCGGCCATTGGCCAGCGCTATTATTTTCAGCCGCAGCGCGTCGCACTGCCCAATAGCAATAACGACCCACTGCTCGGCATTTCTGGCGCGGCACAGGGCACCATTAGCCGCTCCGATATATTGGCCGGTGTGGCCGGGCAAGTCTCGGATCACTGGTCGCTCGACTCCAGCTTTCAGTATTCGGCCTCGCTCCAGCAATTCCAGAAATCGAGTGTTGGCGCGCGCTATTTGGGCGATGCCGGCCGCTTAGTCAACTTAAGCTATCGCTACACGCGGGATCAGATAAAGCAATTCGACGTCTCAACTCAATGGCCATTCGGTGCCGCAGCACCCGGCTTTACGCTACTCGCGCGGGCAAACCACTCGTTTCGTGAGCGGGGGCTACTCGAAGCGCTATTGGGGGTCGAGTATAATCAGGGCTGCTGGGAAATGCGCTTTGTGGCGAACCGGTTTGCCACAGCGACCCAGCAGTTTTCCAATTCCTTTCAGCTCCAGCTTGAGCTAAAGGGCTTATCAAAATTAGGGGTCAATCCCTTTGAGACGATTAAGCAAAACATCATCGGCTACCGCCGATCAGATGATCGTCAATAGCTCTACTGTGTGAGAAAACTATGAAAAATTTCCTGCTACTTCGTGTGTCGCCACTCATTCTCGCGGCAGTTAGCGCATTCGCGCACGCGCAAGATTCCGCCATCAAGCTCGATACCAAGCTCACGCCGCCAGCGCGCGCGGGCGGGATTGTTGCCATTGATCGCATTATTGCCGTGGTAAACACCGAGGTGATTACGCAAGGCGATCTCACCTCGCGCCTTGGCACGGTGGTGAAGCAGCTACAAAAGCAAGGCACCGCACTGCCGCCAGCGGACGCGCTACAAAAGCAATTGCTCGAGCGCATGGTGACAGAAATGGTGCAGTTGCAAGAAGCCAAAGAGACCGGCATCCGTATTGATGACGCCACGCTCGATCAGACCTTGCAGCGGATTGCAGACGAAAACAAAGTCTCGATGTCAGATTTTCGTGGGCTCATTGAAGCTGATGGCATTAGCTGGAAAAAATTTCGCGATGATATTCGCGGTGAGATCGCGATGTCGCGCCTGCGTGAGCGTGAGGTCGATAGCGTCGTCGCGGTGACTGAGGCCGAAGTCGATACCCAGATTGCGCTTGCGGCACGCGAGACCAATACCGATCAAGAGTTTCGGCTCGCGCATATTTTGGTTTTAGTGCCCGAGCAAGCCACCAGCGCGCAGATAGAAACCAAGCGTAAGCGCGCCGCCCAAGCGCTAGGCGAAATTCGCAAGGGGGCTGACTTCGCGCAGATTGCAGCACAGTTTTCCGATGCGCCCGATGCACTACAAGGTGGCTCACTTGGCTGGCGCGCAGCAGGCCGTCTGCCTTCGTTATTCTTAGAGCCGCTTAACGCAATCAAGCCAGGCGAAACCACCGACATCATGCGCTCGGCCAACGGCTTTCATATTGTGAGGCTTCTCG
This sequence comes from Burkholderiales bacterium, assembly GCA_043772475.1. Lineage (GTDB taxonomy): Bacteria > Pseudomonadota > Gammaproteobacteria > Burkholderiales > Usitatibacteraceae > UKL13-2. Next base: position 3,605 of record JAYVGG010000152.1, on the reverse strand, counting down.
AAAAGCGCGGCCAAAATAGCGAGCCCGCCGTGCAGCAAACGAGCGTGCGGCATATTTTGATTCGCACCAAAGAAGGGGTAGCCGACAACGATGCCCGCGAACGCCTCGCGCGTCTGCGTGAGCGGGTGGTGGCAGGGGCAGATTTTGCTGAGCTTGCTAAGGTTCACTCCGACGACCCTTCATCGGCCAAAGGCGGCGACCTAGGTTGGATTTTGCCCGGTGACACCGTGCCCGAGTTTGAACGCGCCATGAATCAGCTACGCGATAAAGAAGTCAGTGCACCGGTGCAAAGCCCGTTCGGCTGGCATTTGCTGCAAGTGATGGAGCGCCGCACCGAAGGCGTATCGGACGAGCGCCGCCGTGTTGCCGCGCGCAACGCAATCCGCGCGCGAAAATCCGACGAAGCGTACCAAGACTGGGTGCGTCAAACGCGTGACCGCGCGTTTGTTGAATTTCGTACCGAAGAGAAGTGACCCGCCCACGCATCGCCATCACGGCGGGCGAACCGGCTGGTATTGGGCCTGATTTATGCGTCCTGCTGGCGCGTGAAAATTTCGCCGCCGAGCTCGTAATACTGGGCGACCGTGGTGTTTTGACCTCGCGTGCTAGCGCCCACGGTGTGGATATTGCAACGCTTAATATCGAACACATCGCTACCGCCGCAGCGGTCACCGCTGGCAAGCTTGATCGCACCAACGCAGCTCATGTACTCGCACTCCTCGATCACGCCCGCGCGGGCTGTGAGAGCGGCAGCTACGCGGCCATGGTCACCGCCCCGGTACAAAAATCTATTATCAACGAAGCGGGTGTGGCCTTCACCGGCCACACCGAGTACCTCGCCAGCGCCACTCACACGCCGCATGTCGTGATGATGCTCATCGGCGGCAAAATGCGGGTAGCACTCGCGAGTGTGCATATCCCGCTCGCCGCCGTGCCCGCCGCCATTACACGCGCGAGTTTGACCCAAACCTTGCGGGTGATGCACCACGATTTGGTGACAAAATTTGGCATCAGTAAGCCGCGCATTTTGGTTGCAGGGCTGAACCCGCACGCCGGTGAATCTGGCCATCTGGGGCGTGAAGAAATTGACACCATCAGCCCGGTGATTGCCGCACTCGCAGGCGAAATGCTACTCGAAGGCCCGATACCAGCGGACACCTTATTCACGCCCAAATATCTCGCCCGTGCTGACGCGATACTCGCCATGTATCACGACCAAGGGCTCGCGGTCTTGAAGCACGCGAGCTTTGGCGGTGGGGTTAATGTGACGCTGGGCCTACCGATTATTCGCACCTCGGTCGATCATGGTACGGCGCTCGACCTTGCCGGCAAGCGCGATCTGATTGATTGCGGCAGCATGGTGGCGGCGGTGAATCTTGCGATTACGCTTGCGAACGCGCGCGCCCGCTAATGCTGCCCCAAGCTAAAAAGAGATTCGGCCAACATTTTTTAACCGACGGCCATTACATCGCGCGCATCGTGGCCGCCATCGCACCACAAGCCACAGATGCCCTAATCGAAATCGGCCCCGGCCCCGGTGCCCTCACCCGCCCCCTGCTTGATAAACTCGATCATCTTCACGCAGTCGAAATTGATCGCGACCTCGCCGCCAATCTGCGCGCGGCTTTCACCCCCGAACGTCTCACGCTGCACGAAGAAGACGTACTCGATTTTGATTTTCGCGTGATGGGCGAGCGCTTTCGCTGCGTCGGTAACCTCCCCTACAACATTTCCACGCCATTTTTATTTCACCTCGCAAGCTTCGCCGAGCAGCTCGTCGACGGCGTTTTCATGCTGCAAAAAGAAGTGGTGGACCGCATGGTAGCCGCTCCCGATAGCGAAGCCTACGGCAGGCTTTCAGTGATGCTGCAATATCGGTTTTCGATGAAACGATTATTCGACGTACCGGGCGGCGCCTTCACACCCCCACCAAAAGTCACCTCAGCCATCGTCCGCATGGTGCCTCTCGATGCCACCCGCGCACGTGCTGCGAGCGACAAACACTTTGCAACCGTGGTCACCGCAGGCTTCGGCCAGCGCCGCAAAACATTGGGCAACACGCTAAAACCCTACCTCGCAGCTGAGCGGATTCGCGCCGCCGGTATCGACCCACAGCGCCGCGCGGAAACGCTTTCGGTAGCGGAGTTTATTGTGTTGGCGGATTTGCTTAGTGGTAGCGAAGTAGTGCTGCAGCGCACGTAACTTTATGCACCCACCCCGTATGCCATCCCCGGGGTGGCCTTCATAAGCGCTAACTTAATCACCTTAAAACACAAGCCCTGTGCACTGCCGTTTTCGTCGTCGCGACGGCTCGGCCAACTGCCATGCTATGTCAGGCCACTGTTCGAGTGCTGTTTGAAGACGGAGCAAGGGGACAACTGCACGCTTGAGTAGCTCCAGCATGAACGATGTCTCTCGCCACTCACATTTACTTCGCCCCGTCGTCTTCAAACGCAAATCCCCAGGGGGAAATACGCTCGGCGGTAGCGAGCAACGTGTCAATCAAGAATGCCACCAGCAACTTTCCTTGTAGCCACGCTCGCGCCGCCGTGTCGTCATGTTTTTTCAAGTGACCAAGACTCAACAGTGATTTCAAGCGCTTAAAGGTCAACTCAATTTGCCAGCGCGCCCGATAGAGCATCATGACCATCTCGGCGCTGTATTTTGTTGGCAGCGTGGTGAAGACAAACACGTAGCCTGCGGCTTCTAGCGTCTGCGGTTGGACTTGGCTCTGCATGCGCTGGCTTTCTCGTCGCACTCGCTGCTGCCCTTTCGAGGTGGCCGCCGCACTTTTCTTGATCGCGCATAAGCGCCCTGCAATCAAGCGCTTTCCTGATCTGACCGCAATGTCCCAATCCCCTGTTTGCGTTGCCGCTAAACCACGCAAGTGCGCCAGAATGTCGAACGGTGTTCCGTCGCGTTGCAACATGGGGAGGGTGACTAAGTTGGCGCGGACGATGACATCGCCTTGGGCATCGACAACATGGGCAATCCCCGCTGGATGCGCGTAGCCACGGTCAGCGACCATAATGTCGCCCGTCTTTACACCATAGCGTTTGAGGGTTTCTCCTTCTTTTGGAGTGGTGAGGATGACCTCGTCACAATGCAGGCTGGGTAAAGTAACTGAGTAATGTAGCCGCCAGTGCGAACCAGTGTCGCCTGGTTCGCGAACCATGGTGCCGTCAACAAGGCGTAGCTGATGCCCCACCAGCAGTGGCTGCATTGGCGATGACGCGCATGTTTGTTGAAGGCCGCGAACCATCCATTCGAACCATGCGCCACAGCCATTGAGCCGTTTGAGAATGGCGACATCACTGATGTCAGCGAGACCCGCTAATTTGGCGCGAGCGGCGGTTTCGCGCAGACCGCAGCCGTCGGCAAGATGAATCAGCATCACGCGCAGCAAGCTGCTGGCATCTTTGACACCACGCGTGCGCTGCAATGCGCCTAGTTCGCGCGCCTTCGCTTCCCAGCCAGCGGGAAGGGTGCGCTCAATAATGCGCCAGTCTTCGTCAAGCTTGTTGGTAGTCGAGCCCATAAACGCCCCTAATGAAGAAAGACGTTAGCGTGGACTAAAACGAAAAATAATGCAATATTAAGTTAGC
>JAYVGG010000151.1:0-6366 GCA_043772475.1 Burkholderiales bacterium | reverse complement strand
TGCATTGGAATGCCGTTCGATGGGCGAGGAGGTTCCTCCTCGAAACCCCCACCGAACCCCCGTAAACGGAGGAAGGAGGGCAGCGTGCGAACGTCGGCGTGTTATTGCGCTAATGAAGTGGAAACGGAATTAGGCGGGCTCATGCTCGGCGCATGGGTGCTGCCTTGTTTTGATTTGCAATTTTTACAATATAGCCGCTATCTCAGCGACGGTAAACATTGCCCCCTATTTCGCCACTGAAAAACTAATCTCCCCCACCCCAATCTCCTGCTGCCATTTTTTTTCGCCCGTGGTTGAAAAACTCTGCACGGTCAATTTACGATTGTCCTTTGCGCCGCCGAACTCTATCGTACAAAAATTACGTTCCGCCACAAACGTCCCGGGGACAATGCGTGGGTTCGCGCGTTCGTGCGCGGAGCCGCCGGGCCCCGCGAGCAGCGGCGAGCAGGTGAGCTCGTAGAGTGGGTAGGCACCGGCGCGCTCGGTTTTGAGGAGTTCGGTGAAATGCCGGTCGCCCGAGAGCAGCACCACGCCGTTGATTTTTTGATCGAGCAAAAACTGCATGAACTCCGCACGCTCGCGCGGAAAATGGTGCCAGCCCTCGGAGCGGCTTGCGTCGTTGGTGATTTGGCTGCCGCTGACGATAATTTTTATCGGCGATACGGAAGCGAGCAGCGCGTTTTTAAGCCAGCGTAATTGCGCCGCCCCCAGATACGCTTTGTCGTCACTTTTTAGTTTGTCGCTATCGCGGTGGTAGCGGCCGTCGAGGAGAAAAAACTCGGCGTCGTTGTAGGTGAAATTGCCAAACGTGCCGGGCAGTTCAGGCAAGCCGTAGCTCGCGTTCGCCCAGTAGCGTTTGAATAATTTGAGCGCTTCGCCTTTCAGCACGTAGCTGGAATTGGCATCATTGGGCCCGTACTCGTGATCGTCCCAGATCGCGGCGTGGCTACCCGTGCGGAGCAGTGCTTGTACCTCGGGGATGCCGCGATCAAATTGCCAGCGGTAGCGCATGCCGGTTTCGCTTTCTTGATCGACTTCGCGGAAGTAAAGGTAGTCGCCGCCCCAGAGCATCATGTCGGGTTTTTGGCTTGCGATGCTGGCGTAGATTTGTTTCAATTCCGGCGTGCCGCCGTAGGGCTTGCCGGGGCGGTCGTAGGGTGGATCGTTCACGTAATTGCAGGAGCCGAGTGCGAGCTTCCAATTAGGCGCATCGGTGCGCCACTGCCAGAGCGCTTGTGTTTTGAAGCTGAGGGTTTCGGGGACGTTCTGCGTGACGCCGTCGATCTTGACGCGGTAGCGGTAGCTCCCCCCCGGTTCGAGCGTGCCGATGGTGAAATGAGCGACGTGGTCGGTTTCTTCGCCCACCCGTATCGCGTGCGTGATGGGTCTAAATGCGTGCTTGTCGCCGTCCCAGTATTCAATCTCGATGTTGGCCGCGGCATCCGCCTGTACCCAGATTTTTACTTGGCGGTGTGCGACAGCGCCAACCATCGGCCCCGCGCGTAGCGTCGCGGCGTCGGCGCTGCCGGTGGCGAGCATGAGTGCGATCAGCGTGAGTGCGGGTACGAGTAGGCGCATGGCGATTTCGGGTGGTTGAAGGTGTCGTGAACGTTAGCATGTTGGGCACCAAAAAAAATACTTGCACAAAACCAAAAAGCTGTATATAAATACATCCATGGAAAACCTTACAGTACGTCAGCAAGAAATCCTCGACTTCCTGAAATCTTGGATCGAGGAAAATTCAATGCCCCCCACGCGCGCCGAAATGTGCGCTTCACTCGGCTTTCGATCCCCCAACGCCGCCGAGGAGCACCTACGTGCGCTCGAGCGCAAGGGGGCGATCGAGATGATCCCCGGTGCCTCGCGCGGCATTCGCATCATGTCCGGCGAGGGCGATGCGGCGAACGACGAAGAATTCGGCCTACCGCTGGTCGGCAAAGTAGCCGCCGGTTCGCCGATCTTGGCCGCCGAAAACGTCGTCGGCCGCTACCCCGTGAGCCCGCTTATGTTTAAGCCGCGCGCCGATTACATGCTCAAAGTCAGCGGCATGAGCATGAAGGATGTCGGCATCATGGATGGCGATTGGCTCGCTATCCACAAAACCAACCACGCCGACAACGGCCAGATTGTTGTCGCGCGCATCGAGGGCGATGCCACCGTCAAGCGCCTCAAAATCAAAGGGCGTAACGCGTATCTCGTTGCCGAAAATATCGACTTCGCCCCGATCGTGGTCGACCTCAATAAAACAGCGCTTGATATTGAGGGCTTGGTGGTGGGGGTTGTTAGGACGATGTAGGTTGCGTACTAGCGCATTGTGGGCTAACGCTAATCCACATCCTCTCCACTGACAGCGCGCTATCATTGCGCCATGTCGCTCCCCTCCTCCCCGTCTTCAACCGGTGCCGCCACGTTCGATCACATCGTCATCGGCACGGCAGACCTCGCGCGCGGAAAAATTTGGATCGAGAAATTTCTCGGTGTCAGCTTAAGCGACATCGGCAGTCACACGCGCATGGGCACGCACAATCGCCTGCTCTCGTTGGGGCCGGATTGCTACCTTGAGCTTATCGCCATTGACCCCGCCGCAGCCCCGCCAGCTATGCCACGTTGGTTTGGCCTCGACACCATTGACGTGCGCGAGAAAATCGCCCAGCGCCCGCGCCTGCTCGGCTGGGTCGCGCGCACCGCCAGCATCACCGCGTTAAGCGAGCGTACCGGCGGTATGCTTGGCACCGTTCATGCGATGGAGCGTGGCGATTTTAAGTGGCGCATCACCATCCCCGCCGACGGCTACCCCATCGAATCCGGCCTCATCCCGTCGCTCATCCAGTGGGATGTCGCGCACCACCCGTGCGAGCGATTGCCAGACCAACAATGCCGCCTAGAATGGATGGAAGCCGCCCACCCCAACCCCGCCAAAGTGCGCTACCTGCTTAGCGAATTGGGCCTTGAAGAAAAATTAACCCTGACCGCAACGCCGCCGTATTCAGGCATGACCATGTGCGCGTACATTCGCACACCTGCGGGGGTGAAGACGTTAATGAGCTAGTGGCAGGCAAGCAAGCAAAGATCGACACGTGGAAATAGCGAAACCCTAATGATGGCGCAGCTTTCCAGCCATGACGTGTCGCCGGCAGCTCGCGTCCCTGTTCGTTTAGAATCCTTCGTACTTCGGCAAATAACCCAACACGGCATTGTCCAGCGCGCCGCGAAACTCATCGTCGTCAAGCACCGCAATGCATCGTTGACGCACTGTAACGGCCTCCGCATGGCGATTGTTCAACGCCAACAAGCCAATGAGCCTCACGCTATCGTGCAGAAAGTGCTTTCTCGCATAGCCTCGCAAGGGGCTGTCCTTTCGATAGCTGGACTCTTCGTACTGCAACGCACTCTCGTAGGAGTCGATTGAGCGATTCAGACGCGACTTAGACTCAAGAAAAGGGGCGCAGTCTTGGTGCATACCTTCCGCGACAAGAATTTGCTCGACGACATGATAGAGACGCTTCGCATTCTCCGGTGATATATTGGCGGTTTCCTTGAATAGAGCGATGGTTCGACGATCCTCATCCAGGTTGTGATTAAGCGTGTGGACATCCATAAATGAATCGAAGTCACTGCTATTCGCACGGAAGGCAATTTCCTTCTCATCGCGAAGCTTGATGAAGGCTTCTAACGCAGGCCGAAAACGCGTTGCCAGCGCCAGCCATTGACTAATCGCATAGGAGAGTCTGACGCCTCCCATTCCAACCTCAGCTCTTGACGATTCGTGGAACCAAATGTGCTTTTCCAACGCGTCTTCGTATCAATGTTCGCGCAAATCGACCTTTGCACTTTTGAACACGTCGGATGGGATAAGACCTTCAGTGGGTTGCCATGTCATGTGAGGCTCCGATTGCTTACTTGTGCCGTGCGGAAAACAAACTAAAACGTATCCTTCGGATGCCCAATCAGCACCTCCGCCGACGACAGCATCTTATAGTCCGGTACGAGCAGATTCGTTGGTGCAGGCATCCTCTTGTAAACGCGGCCTGCAAGATCGAATTTAGCTGCATGGCAAGGACAGTGAAACCCGCCGCGCCAATCACTGTCGTACCCAGGCTGATTTACCGGTGCATACGCCACCGCGCACTGTAGGTGCGTACAAATCGGCTGCACCACGAATATCTCAGGATCCTTCGAGCGGAATCGATTCCTCGCAAAATCGGGCTGTCGATCCTCTACTGATGTCGGATCAAGAATGTCGCCTTCATTTCTCTCCAGATCGCGCAATTGCTCTTGTGTTCGACGCATGATGAGCACGGGTAACCCGGCCACATCCAATTGCTTGACTTCGCCAGGCTTGATAGCCGACACATCCACGACCTGCCGTAAACTTTTGATGCCGCTGGCGAGCGTGTTATGCGATGGCTGAAGACTGCCGAGCAGCACAGTGCCAAGCGCACCCACGCCAACGCCGCCAAGCGCGCACGCGGAAAAAGTAAGCACTTTTCGGCGCGCGTTAGTGGATTCTTCGTCGCTCATATGTCATTAGGCTCCTGTCTTTACTATTGCGAAGCATATCAGTGATTTCCGCATAGGTCAGTCGATACACCCCTTGGCTAAACACTAGCACTGGCGCGGCGTTTCAGCCAATGACAACACCACCACGCGCACCCTACTACCCCACATACGCCCGCTTCACCGAAGGCCGCGTCAGCACCATCAACGCCGAAACACCCAAGAGCGTCCCCAAAGGTAGAAAGAGCAGATTCAAGCACGCCACAATCAGGCACAGCGTATGCTTGCTGCGTCGCTTAATACATCGGCCAGCATAAATCGTGAGCAGCCCGAACGACCAGCCCAGCAAGATGAACGTGCCGACCATGGCTTGCATGACCCGAAGCATACTTTCAGGTGGCCCGTGTCCACTTTTTGACGGTGGGAAAAATTGCGGATCTTGCGCCAACACGAAGAGGAACACAAAATGAAAAATGAATAGCGAAGCAAACAAAATGCCCAGCCCGCCAACAACGTAGTGCGCGAGCGCGAGTAAGCGAAGATGCTCGGTATCGACTACGGCCTGATGCGCTTCGGGAGTTACGTCGGCATTGGTCATATGCAATCCATGTTGAAAGAAAAAAAGGGCTATGCGTTCGCGGCATCATGCATTCAGACAAGAAAATTCGATTACTGGGCACCCCCCCAGCTCCGCCACCAACAACCCCGAATACGACAGTACTGTACCCAATACCGGCAACGAAAACCCCACATAAAACCGATATTTCTCGCTCTCAATTATTTTATACGCCCGCGATTTGGGGAATAAAAAAAGCGGTAAGGCTATGCCCATGAAGTGCAGGGATAGGCAGCGCCAGTGCCAGCCGCCTTCGATAATATCGACGGTGACTCGCACGGCAAGAGGGCCGGTGCGCTCTAGCCAGTAGCCATATGTGATGGTGCCGACAGGCTCAAAGGTTGATTTCATCTCGGCGGTGTTATTAAAGCAGCGGTTCCAATGAAGCTGACCCGCTTCGTGCGAGATGTGTACGACAAGCTGATGGGTGCCGCCAGCACTTGGCACGCCTAATTTTTGCGCGAGCCGACGGCCGATGAGGCCGCCGACGCCGCTAGGAATGTCGATCAAAACCTGGCCGCGTAGCGTCCCGCCCTGGGTGTGGAGCGCTTGCAGGAGTGGGTGCAGGCTCGCAAATTTTTCGCCAAACCAGTCGGCGACAACGGTGCTTGTCATAAGGGATCGTAAAATTAAAAAGCGTGTCATTGAAACACGGGAAACGCGAATGATAAAATCGTTGATGAAAAAATTTCTCAAACGCGCGTTTTTCGCTCTTCTTGCACTCATTGCCGTTGCGACGTTTGTCATTGGCATCGAAATTCTTGGAGGTCACCCGATGGGATTATTTTCTGGCTCACGTCCCGCAGCACTTGGCTTTAACGATGGCAAATTTGCGCCACCGTCGTGGAAACCAAACTGCGTTTCCTCCACGGTCGCGTCTAGCGATGCGGTGCATTACATCGCACCCATCACGTTTAGTGCAGCGCCAGAAGCCACGTGGAAAAAACTTCATGCGTTGATTGCCGCCGACAAATCGGCTACCGTGATTAAGCTTGACGCCACCTATCTCTACGCCGAATACAAAACACCTACGCTGGGCTTTATTGACGATGTGGAATTTTCGCTTGATGCAAAAGGCCAACGCATCCACATGCGCTCCGCCTCCCGCCTTGGTGTGCGTGACCTGGGCGTGAATCGAAAGCGCATCGAGGCGCTACGCGCGCAACTCGCCAAGTGAGTTTTATCCAGCTCTGGCGCTGGTGTTTTCCCGCCCCTATTTCGCTCATCGGCTTTGTGTTTGCGAGCTTTATCCG
>JAYVGG010000150.1:0-4942 GCA_043772475.1 Burkholderiales bacterium | reverse complement strand
CCCTGCTAGGAGGAGCAACGCCGCTAGGGAGCCTGCAAAATGCACAATCATGGCCGTAGCGCTTTCACCCATTGGGTAAGCGGTGCAGAAAGCGAAAGCCTAGCACTGGCGCGGTTTTTCAGGGAGATCATAGCGGTCAACTGCCGTTTCTAGGATTATAGGCTCGCGTGAGATTCTGGCGCAAATGGCATCGGTCGATGACCTCAATCTCACGCTTTGTGCAAGGGACGGAATTCGTAGCGCCGGTATGTCATGCCGATGCACGAGCGGTTACGTGCGCCAGACCCAAAACTGTCGTCGCGGATTTAGTCCGCGATCTAATTGTTTTGATTGTCAGAAAGTCCCAAACACCGCGTCCCCATTAGGGTTTGGTGTAGCAAACGCGCGCAAAATCCGCCGCAGTAGGCGCATCGCACTCAATCCGAAGGGCGGTACTCGCGGCTTAGATTTTTAGCACTTTCGCCAATTGCCGTGCCGTGACAATTTCGGTCTGCCCATGACGACCAAACGCGAGCACGTCGGATTTATCGCCCGTCACCAAATATGCCGCGCCGCTTGCTTCTGCCATCGCAAATAAAAAATTATCAGCAGGGTCGCGGGACACCTCAACAACGGGTAATTTCTGCACCATGACAGCGCGGTCTCTAAGTCGATTTACGAGCCAGCCAATTTCAGACGGCGTAATGAGGGCACGGATTTTCGGATAGCGCGCCACGCGGACAAGCTCCTCCACCTGCTCAGTAGATGTCACCAGCGTGAAACGATCATCAATCCAAGCCTGGATTAATTTGTAGGGCGGCGAATCAATCTTGAAATAGGAGGACAGCAGTACATTGGTGTCCAAAATAACTTTCATGCGGCGCGTCGTTTTGTCTTCGCAACACCTTTCGCCGCAACGCTAGTACGCCTTGCACCCCACATCTCGGCGCGCACCGCGCGGAGCGCATCATCAATGGCGGCGTCAATGCTTAATGCACTGGTACCCGCATGGCGCGATTCGATGCCCGCTACCGTGCGCGCAAACACCTCTTTCTGCACCGCCTGTTCGATGAATTTTGAAAGGTCACCCTTCTTCATGCCCTGCTGCGCGAGATAAGAGCGGAGTGATATGTCAGTCTCCTTGGAGACTTTCACGGTCCAGCGGATGGGTTCTGTCATTGCGGCTCCTCGCGGCATCGTTGATCGTGTGTGAGATAAGCGGATAAACGTCTATGTGGCTATGTTAGCGAATTAACCTTACGCTGGCAATTGAACCTTGTGGGGTCTGTGGCGGGGGTGAATTTGCTTGATCTGCTTGATACCGCCGCAGCGTTGGAATCTTTAAGGTCGCAAATTGCGACTTTATTGGGGGCATCGCTCGCGACGCCGTCACTAGCGTGCGCCAAGCCCAAAATTGTCGTCGCGGATTAGGTCCGCGATCCAATTTTATGATTAGGCGAAAAGCCAAAACACCGCGCGCCTATTAGGGCTTGGCGCAGTCAGCGCAGATAAATTATGCCGCCATCGCACTAAATCGACGCATCCCGAAACGCACGCAACACAGAAGTGATTCGCGTTTGATAGCCAACGCCCCGCACCTTAAGCCATTGCAAAACATCTTGATCGACCCGCAGTGGATTGACGTTTTTTACGGTGCCGGTTTGAGAGCCTGACGGACGACACCGCGCACAATATGCCGCACTGCGGCTTCTGGATGCACTGCGCTTGGCACGCGTAACGCAGCCTTCGACTTCAGACGCGCCATGTCAGTTTTGGAACACCTAAAACCACTACGCGCCCTCCACCGTCGCCGCATGAAGCTTCAATCCAAGCGCTGCAACTACTTTTAGAATAGTGTCAAAGCTGGGCGCGCGTTCGCCAGAGAGGGCCTTGTAAAGACTTTCGCGAGAAAGCCCCGCATCGCGCGCAACCTGCGACATGCCCTTAGCACGAGCGATGTCGCCTAGCGCTTTTGCGATAAAAGCCGCATCGCCATTCGCCTCCTCCATGCACGCCTCAAGATAGGCGGCCATTTCTTCCTGTGTTCGCAAATGTTCTGCGACATCGTAGCGGGTGGTTTTGGTTTTTGGCATGGTGGCTCCTAAAGATTTCGTGCGAGTTGAATCGCGGTCTTGATGTCAGAATCCTGCGTCGATTTATCGCCACCGGCAAGCAAAATAGTGAGCGCTTTACCGCGTTGAACAAAGTACACCCGATAGCCGGGGCCATAGTCAATGCGTAATTCAGAAATGCCCGCGCCAGCAGGGTTTAGCGTCGCTATCAAAAGGCCACATACGCGCTCGTTGAGGGGGCGGCAAGTCACAGGCCACTGCGTAAATCTAGAGTACTGCCGTCAAGAAGGAAGCAGGCTTTGCATCAACTCTCGCGTTGCATGGCGGAACTTAACCTCTGCTTCAACAAACTGGCGCTCAAGTTCCCGCGTCGAACCTTCTTCAGTTGCCGTGGGTCTGCTGAGAGTCAGCGCTACCGCTGGATCCGCAACGTGCGCGCTTGCGACGCTGTCGATGTTTATTCGCTCAACTCGCCCACTGCGAATCAGATAGCACGCATCTATCAACGCCATACCAGCCGTTTGTACGCCGAGCCCGCTCTCAAATAGCGTGGGAAAATAAAGTGAAAGCAATGAGGACATCCTCCCAAATCCATGGTGGTCAGGCGGTTGGCTTCCATCCCCACTTCTTAAGGCAATACTCCAGGCGCACACCCCTTGGACGGCCTCGGCGCACGCAAAGGTTGCTTCTTCTAACTTGACTCGCAAGAGTTGATTTTTTTCCTTCATATGCCAGTTTTCAAAGTCAAATTTTTTCTCAATAGACTTGATTACCTGGGTTGTCTCTGCAAGCTGCCTTGTGGCCGCTGCAAAGTGCTCGCTCTCAAAACGTCGTTGCGCTTCAAGCGCACGCGTTTGCTCTTCAATTCTGTCGGAAAGGTTTTCCCGTGTTGCAAGCTGGGATGCCTTGTCCTTGATGTATTGCATCGCGAAAATGGCAACAACTACAACCACCACAATAATTACGAGTGCACCAATGCCAAGATAATTCTGAAGTGCGGTGAATTGGTCGTAAAAGGGTTTCGCAAGGACATCCGCGACTTCGGGTGATTTCGGCATCTATTTGCTCCTCGTCGCAAGCGTTCGGTAACTCAAAAACCCTTCGCAGATCGCAGATGAAAGGACTTTCGCCTGTCTCACCCCACCCGCCCCAACCTAACCACCGTCAACCCCGGCTTCACATGCACCAGCGTCGGCATGATGAGCACGCACTGGTCATACGGTGCCAACACCGGCACGCCATCGTCATGGCCGATCACGTCGCCTGCTTTGGGCACGGCGGATAGCCCGTACAAGCCCGGTGCAAAAACAAAATCTAGCGTCTTCGCGATCACGGCTTCGGTGATGCGAATAACTTTTTGCGCGGGAACGGGGACTTTGTCGATCTCGCTATCGGCAAGATCACGATCCACCACATCACACACGCGCAAAAACCGCCACACACTTTGCCATGCCACGTCGGCTGAACTTTTCTCCCAGTGTTGGCCGCATTCAACGAGTAGCGCGTTTTTCGCCGATGCAGGGTCACCGAAGCCAGCGTAGTCGCGCATCCGCTTGCCGTTGGCGTGGCCTTCGTCGGTGACGATGTGCTCGGGGATGCCGACTTGTTTGGAAAATTCAATCCCCTTATCGAGCGGGCCCGAGATCATGACGGGGCCGTGGGGATCGTGCATGGAGTGGATGTCGAGTAACAGATCGACACGGTCGATTGCCGGGCGCATCGCGCGCGCGCGTGTCAACTCGCTGGAAACCCGCGCCCCGCCTAGGGTTTCGGGTGTCCACACGCGGTTGAAATCTTCGTCCACGTAGCGCGAAAGATGTGGGGCTTCTGGGTCAAAGCGATGGTACGCGTCCACGTTGGCAAAGCTTAACGTGAGCTTGCCGCGCGTCGGGCGCACGCCCATTTTGAATAACCGATCAACCGCAATCGCGCCGCAGATTTCATTGCCGTGGGTGACGGCGTTTACCATCACGTGGGGGCCGGGTTTGCCGGAGTCGAAGGTGGTGATGTAGTCGATGCCGGTGTTGCCTGCGCGATAGGCGGAAATATCGGGTGCTACTAATTCAACGGCGGGTTTGAAATTAATGAGTGTGGTCATGGCCGCTCTTGTGGGGGTGGTCGTGGTCGTGTTTGTGGTCGTCGTGTACGTGATCGTGTGCGTGATCGTGCTTGTGGTCATGGCTGTGGTCATGCCCGCAATCGTGATGATCGTGCTCGGGGATATGCGCGCGCGCGTAGTCGCCGATGGCATTGATGAGCCGCGTGATGTCGTGTTGCAGCTTGGCGAAATTTGCGTTTGGGTTGCGCGTGGTTTCGTCCATGTAGAGCTTGCGGTTTACTTCGATCTGCAGCGAATGCTTGTGCTGCGCGGGCTCCGAGTAGGCCCGCACGAGCTCGACGCCCTTGTAAGGGTCATTCACTTTCACCTCGTAGCCCATGCCGGTGAGCGTGAGGGCGACGAAGGTGGTGAACTCGGGCGCGCAGGTGGTGCCGTCGCGGTCGCCTAAAACAAAGTCGGCGCGCGCATGGCCGGGGCCATCGTCCGAGATGACGCTCGATGTCGCGGGCATCGAATGGCAATTAATATGCCAGACCGCGCCGTAGTGTTTGTGCGTCGCGTTGATCGCGTCGCGCACGGCCTTGTGATACGGCGCGTAGTAATTGACGATGCGGTTTTGCACTTCAGCCACCGTTAATGTGCGGTCGTAAATATCGGCACCGGTATCGAGCTTGCGCCAGACTAAGCCGATGCCGCGCTCCGTTTTACCGCTCGGGTTCACAGGGCCCGGCCATGCGGTGCTCAAGAGTGCGGCATCCATATCGAGGAGCGAGCGGTTGCAGTCGATATAGCTTCGCGGAAAATTGGCACAGATGAGTGTGGCACCGAGAGA
>JAYVGG010000149.1:0-4870 GCA_043772475.1 Burkholderiales bacterium | reverse complement strand
GGCAAAAAGTACAACGATGTATTGCCAAGTGCCAACTTTATTCTTGATCTGGGCGGCGAGCAATCGATGCGTATCGGCCTGGCACGCGTGATGGCGCGTGCGCGTATGGATCAACTAAGCGCATTCCAACGTACCTCGATTGATCAAGGTAAGTGGAGCGGTAGCGGCGGTAACCCGCTGCTAGACCCGTTCCGTGCGGATGCGGTGGACTTGTCGTACGAGAAATATTTCGGCACCAAGGGCTATATCTCGGCGGCCGCGTTTTACAAAAACCTAAAGAGCTACATTTTTGACTTCACCGATCCGACGTTTAATTTTGCTGGCTTGCCAGATTTGCGCGGTAGTGGCACACGCCCAACGACATTGATTGGCCGTTTCAGTCAGCCCCGTAACGGCCAAGGTGGGAGCATTAGTGGTATCGAGTTAGCCGCGTCTCTTCCATTGAGTCTGATGTCGCAGGACTTGGATGGATTCGGTGTGGTGGCCAGCTATTCCGATACGGCGAGCAAAATTTCGCCCTTTGGCTCGTCTGATGTTCGCCCCCTGCCGGGTCTCTCGAAGCAAGTCTCGACCGTCACCGCGTACTATGAGAAATACGGTTTCTCAGCGCGCGCGGCTCAACGTAGCCGATCTGACTTCATCGGTGAAATCGAAGGCTTCGGCGCTAATCGTGAGTACACCTACATCAAGGGTGAGACAGTGCTCGACGTGCAGCTAGGCTACGAGTTCCAGTCCGGTTTCGCGAAGGGTCTATCGCTTTTGTTCCAGGTTAACAACGCGAACAACGCGAAGTATCAAGAGTACCGGGACACGCCTTCCAACATCACCAAAACAGACATCTACGGTAAAACGTATCTGTTCGGCGCGAACTACAAGTTCTAGTCGCGGTGTGTACGTCCTAAAAACCCTTGCTGGTGCGAGCCAGCAAGGGTTTTTTATCGGGCAAAATAGGCAATAACCGAAGGAAATGCAAATGAGTGCTGCACAGATTAAAGACATCGTCATCGTAGGGGGTGGCACCGCAGGCTGGATGACGGCGGCTGCTCTGTCGAAGGTGCTTAGTGGTGCTTGGAATATCGTGCTGATCGAGTCTGAGGAGATCGGCATTGTTGGTGTCGGTGAGGCTACCATCCCACTCATTAACATCTACAACAACGCGCTCGAAATCGACGAAAACGAATTCATGCGCGAGACCAGCGCCACGTTCAAGCTCGGTATCGAGTTCGTTAACTGGGGGCAGCTTGGTGAGTCTTACATTCACGGTTTTGGTCCCTTGGGCCCCGATATTGGCATCACCAAGTTTCACCAGTATTGGCTGAAGCTTCGCCAATCGGGTGAGGCCAGTGCACTCGAAAATTATTCGATCAATATCTTAGCCGCCCGCCACAATAAATTCATGCGCGCACGTAAAGACATGGGTAGCTCGCCATTGGCCGAGATCGCCCACGCGTACCACTTTGATGCCTCGCTCTACGCGGCTTACTTGCGCCGCTACGCAGAAGCGCGCAAGGTGAAGCGTATTGAAGGCAAGGTATCCGGTGCCACCACGCGTGCCGACAATGGCTTTATTGATGCCGTCGTGATGGAAAACGGTCAGCGCATCACCGGCGATTTATTTATTGATTGCTCCGGCTTTCGTGGCCTCTTGATTGAGCAAACGCTTAAGACGGGCTACGAAGATTGGTCGCACTGGCTGCCGTGCAATCGCGCGCTTGCCGTGCCGTGTGAGAGCGTGACACCGCTCACGCCCTACACGCGCGCCACTGCACGACAAGCAGGCTGGCAGTGGCGTATTCCGCTCCAGCATCGCACGGGCAATGGCCATGTTTACTGCAGTAATTTCATATCGGATCAAGAAGCCGCCGATGCGCTGCTTGCGAATCTCGACGGTAAGCCCTTGGCGGATCCGCGCCCGCTTAAATTTGTCACCGGCCGGCGCAAAAAATTCTGGAATAAAAACTGTATCGCGATTGGGCTCGCCAGTGGATTCATGGAGCCGCTCGAATCCACCAGCATTCACTTGATTCAATCCACCATCTCGCGGCTCGCTACATTTTTCCCCGATCAAGCCTTTAACCAAGCCGATATTGATGAATTTAATCGCCAAGCTGATTTTGAGTTTGAGCGCATCCGCGATTTTTTAATTCTGCATTACAAAGCCACCGCGCGCACCGACACCGAGTTTTGGAACTACTGCCGCACGATGTCGATCCCCGATACCTTGCAAAACAAGATAGATTTATTTGCCGCCAACGGGCGCGTGTTTCGTGAAGCCAACGAAATGTTCTCCGAGATTAGCTGGGTGGAAGTGATGCTCGGGCAAAACATCATGCCGAAAAGCTATCACCCGTTGGTGGATGCGCTCGACAAAAAGAAAATTGTCGATTTCATGCAAGGCATTGAAGGCACCATGAAACGCTGTGTGGAGGCGATGCCCCCGCATGTCGAATTCGTCAACCAACAATGCCGCGCGCCGCAAAGCGTGATGCCGCGCTAAGCTCGATATTTGACGCGTGTTTAATCCGAACCCAATCATCAACGCGGTCACGATTGATAGCGAGCACGTTTGCTACGTGGTCGATAACGCGCTCGCCTGGCCCCGTCGCTGGGTCGAGTTTGCGGCCACCCATCGCGCAGCTTTCGAGCAGGCACCGTTTAATGCGTATCCGGGTATCGAGATGCCGCTGACGGGTTCGGTCTCGTCGTTGCTGGACGATTTTTTTCGTCTCCATATTCGCGCCAAGTTAGGTGCCCGGCGCACCTTGCAGCTTCATAGCCGCCTCTCGATGGCGACCTTGCACGCACACGAGCTAAGCCCCATCCAATGGCTGTGCCACCGTGATCGGTTGGGCGTGTCGCCCGCGCAAAGTGTGGCGGCATCGGTGCTTTATCTTTTCAACGATGAGAGCTTAGGTGGCACCAGTTTTTTTAAGCCGAACGCGACGAGCGCCGAAACGGAAGCGCTGATGCGCGAAGCGGCTACCGCCAAGCGCGAAACCTTCGCCGCCGCGCGCGGCGTGCAGCCCGGCTACCTCACCGAATCGAACGCCCACTTCACGCGCGTATGTACCGTGCCTGCGCGCTGGAACCGCATTATTTTTTATGACGGCGCGCAGTTTCATTCTCCCGATATTCGCGAGCCCGCGAAGCTAAGCCCCGATGTCACGCACGGCAGGCTCACCTTAAATGGATTTTTTACCTGCAGTCGCATTGCGGTATAGGCCGTGCGATGGCCGAAACCCTAGAAGGGGTGCGGTGTTCCGCTGTTTCACGGTGCGCCTAACGAGATAGAAAATGCTTAATGAATATGGTTCTACCGGCATCATGTTGCCCACACTCGGGCTCGGTGCAGCACAGATTGGTGATGCACGCGTAGTTGAAGCCGATGCCGCAATCGTGCTCAACCGAGCACTTGATCTCGGCGTGACCTTGATCGACACGGCACCCGGCTATGGATTATCGGAGGAGCGCATTGGTCGATTGATCGCACACCGCCGCCAAGAATTTGTCCTCTCGACCAAATTAGGCTACGGGGTGGAAGGGGTGCCCGACTGGACAGGAGCCGCTATCACGGCAGGGGTTGAGCGCGCGCTCAGATTGATGAAAACCAACGTGATCGACATCGCGCATTTACACTCATGCCCGCTTTCAACGCTCGCCGAAACCGATGTGATCGACGCACTGGAGCGCGCCAAGAAAGACGGCAAAGTCCGCGCCATTGCTTACTCTGGCGAGAATGAGGCTTTGCATTACGCGATTCACACCGGGCGCTTCGATGGCTTCATGGCTTCGCTAAATCTTTTCGATCAACGCGTGATTGCTGAAGTCTTACCAAAAATTATCGGCAAAGGTTTCATCGCCAAACGGCCAGCGGCGAATCATCCGTGGCGCTTTGAGTCTGTGCCGACGGGGGAGTATTGCGAAGTGTATTGGCATCGCCTCCAAGCCATGCAACTCAATCAGCACGGACAAGCGTGGGGCGAAATCGCGCTGCGATTTGCGGCCAACTTTTTCGGTGTGTCGTCATCCATCATCGGCACGGCGAATCTTCATCACTTGGAAGATAGCGTGAAATGGATTGCCGCTGGCGCGCTCGATGTTGCCCACGTGGACGCGATTCGTGCGCGTTTTCAAGCCTGTGATCAAGATTGGGTGGGACAGATTTAAGCTGTGCGAAACCGCCAAACACCGCGCCAGTGCTTGTGTTTCAGCGATTTTCTCATGCACACCACCGACGCTGGATTGCGGGTCAAGCCCGCAATGACAATGCAGAGCGACGCGCTCAAAACTTGTCATCCCGAGCGCAGTCGAGGGATCGGCTGTTGCTCGCCCTCGCGCGATGCAGCGAAAAGCAGATGCACGGGCTACGCTCGGCATGACAAGTTTTTGCTGTGCCACTCTTTCAAAAAGGTCATTGCGGGCTTGACCCGCAATCCAGTGGCGTTTGTTGCGCGTTAGCCGTGCTCATTTCTCGTCACCAATGACTTTTGTAGTGCGGACTTAGCATAGCGATTTCCGCCTCACGCTTCAATTCACGCTCGGCGAAAATCGCCGATGAAGCCAGGTTAGTCCGCCGTACGGTTTGCGTCACGCAAAACCCACGCCGCACTCTCACCAAAGTCACTCACACCCTCGCGCGAGAAAAGCTTCACGCCGTTGCTTCCCGCATCGGGAAAAATCTGCTCCGTCAGCACCACCTCGCCATCGCCGACAAAAACTTCCAACGAGCACACATCAACAAGGACGCGCAATCGTAGCGGAGCCAAGCGCGACGGCGCAGGGCAGGGTGCTTCGCGCCGCGCCGTGTAGTGCGGGTCTTCAGGCGAGAAGCCGGCGCGGCTGCGGTCAACAAAAACCACACCGCGCATCG
>JAYVGG010000148.1:0-7512 GCA_043772475.1 Burkholderiales bacterium | reverse complement strand
CGTCAAGCGGGGCTTGCCGTGACCGTATTTGAAAAAAGTCGCGCGCCAGCGGGGCGCATGAGCACGCGACGCGCTGATGATTGGCAGTGCGATCATGGCGCGCAGTATTTCACCGCGCCGGACGCTGCGTTTCGCGCTGAGGTGGCGCGTTGGCAGGCGGCGGGCGTGGCTTCGTTGTGGCAGCCAACGTTGGCTGTGATTGGCGACGCGGCCTTGCACAATACATCCGCCTCGCTTGAGCGCTTTGTCGGGACACCGCGCATGACGGCACCCGCGCGCTGGTTGGCAAGCACCCTCTCGATTAAAGCTGAACGAACCATTACCGCGTTGCAACGCCATGGCGCGCATTGGCAGCTCTACTGCGCCGAAGCGGGGCTCATTGAGAGCGCGTTCGATGCGGTGCTGCTAGCCGTGCCGGCGCCGCAGGCTGTGCCTTTATTGGCGGAGCCTGCTCCGCTTTTAGCCGAGCTTGCCCGTGGTGCCAACATGCGCGGCTGCTGGGCATTGATGCTGCGCTTTGCAGCCCGTGTGGAATTGCCCTTTGATGCCGCCTTTGTTAATGCCGGGCCCTTGCGCTGGATTGCGCGTGACAGCGCAAAGCCTGGGCGCACGGGGCCCGAGACATGGCTATTGCACGGGAGCGCAGCGTGGAGCGAGGCGCATCTTGAAGCCTCGGCTGAATCAGTAACGACATCGCTACTGGCGGCGTTTTCGGCTTGTGGCGGGCCCACGCCAGAAGCCGCTACGGCGCACCGTTGGCGCTACGCCGATACGATGCCCCCGCTAGAAGCAGGTTGCGCGTGGGATCCCGCGACCAAACTAGGGCTATGCGGCGATTGGCTTAACGGCGGACGGGTAGAGGGCGCTTGGCTCAGCGGGCGCAAGCTCGCAAGCGAGCTATTGCAGGCTAATGTCGACTAACCGGTCGCTTGTTGGCCACGGGGCATGATGGATGCGGATAGTCTGCGATTGCCTCAACCAAATTTCGCAACCCCAGCTTTCTTCGCAGCCTTGTGCAAATCTTCATCAAGACTCGCAAGCGGCAGCCCACGCCGTAACGCCAATTCGAGGTACGACGCATCGTAAGCAGAGAGCTTGTAGCGGCGTGCGAGTTGCAGCGTGTCGCCGAGTGCATGGGTAAACGTTGGAGGGTCAACGACTATACTTATCTCGTTCAGCAAATCCATAAACTGGCTGCTATGCGCCTCGGTGACGAGGAGTTTGGACTCGGCCCGGGCGATCACATTGGCAACCTCCAAACCCCATTGTCAAGCACGAAGTTCATGACCTGCCCTCTTCAGTCAGCGCCTTAATATCCGCGCCACGCACGCGATTGGTTTGCATAAAAGCCAGAAGTTTCGTTGCAGCTGTAGCTTGGTCTTTGGTTCGCGCAGCGGCGCTTGGCACTAAATCTGCAATTGCCTCGCCGCGATTGGTGATGGTGAAACTTTTTCCCGCCTTTACCTGCCGCAGTAACTCGGGAAGTTTTGTTTTTGCTTCGTATGAGCCTATTTCGATTTTCATGGGAATTCCTTTGGGTTGCTACTTTGAATAGATCAGATTATCGACCAGACTGATGAAATGGAGCGGCACAGTGAACGGGGAATGCCAAAAAATTTGATCTCACCGCATCTCTGGGCTCACCACGCCGCGTTTGCCGGATAATCTCCCCCATGCCATCCGCCCTCCCCCTCCCCCTCTCCCACCTCCACATCGTCTCGCTCGCCCTAAACCTCCCCGGCCCCGCGTGTGTACGAAGGCTGGCCGATGCGGGCGCGCGCGTGACCAAGATCGAGCCGCCTGCCGAAAAGGGAGGCGACCCGATGCAAACCTATGCGCCTGCTTACTACGCGGCGCTGCATGAGGGCATTGAGGTTGAGACGCTTGATCTCAAAACACCCATTGACCGCGCCAGGCTGGATGGGTTGCTTCTGTCGGCTGACGTGCTCATCACAGCACAACGAACATCTGCATTAGCACGTCTCGGATTAGCCGAAAGCCTACTATCCACGCGCTTTCCGAGGCTTTTGCACATTGCTATTGTGGGTGACGCGGGGGGCAAATCGGCGGGGCATGATCTTACTTATTTGGCGGGTGCTGGCATAGCACAGCCGCCGACACTGCCTGCAACGTTACTCGCGGATTTAGCAGGGGCTGAGCGCGCGGTTAGCGCGACCTTGCTCGCACTCCTCACACGTGAGCGTACGGGACGTGGCGCGCGCGTGGAGGTTTCGCTGGCGGCCGCGGCAGATGCCTTCGCCGCTCCGCATAGATTCGGCCTCACTGGTGCGGGTGCCCTCTTGGGCGGGGGGCATCCCGGCTATAATTTCTACCGTGTTGCGGACGGGTGGATTGCACTGGCGGCGCTGGAGCCACATTTTTATAAGCGGCTGGTTGCGTCACTCGCGTGTGAGCCTTCGCAATTCGCAGCCGCATTTGCTCAACATCCGCGCGCACATTGGGTGGCGTTCGCGGCCACACACGATATTCCCTTAGCCGCCATTTCTGAGAGCTCATAACATGCAAATCGCGAACCATACTTTTCTCATTACGGGTGCTGGCTCTGGCCTCGGTGCAGCATCGGCTGCGCGCTTACACGCGGCAGGGGCGAACGTGGTCATTGCGGATATCAACCGCGAGGCCGGTGAAAAACTCGCGGCCACGCTGGGAAGCAAAGCGCGCTTTATCGAAACCAATGTCACCGATGAGGCGAGTGTGTCGGCAGCCGTGGCCTTTGCAACCAGCACATTCGGCGGCTTGCACGGCGTGCTGAACTGCGCGGGCATTGCCCCCGGTGAACGCGTGGTCGGCAAGACGGGCCCGCATGTGTTGGCCAATTTTGCCCGCGCGATCAATATCAATCTCATTGGTACGTTTAACGTGATTCGCTTGGCCGCCGCCGTGATGAGTGTGAGCACACCGAGTGCATCGGGTGAGCGTGGGGTGATTATCAATACCTCGTCGGTGGCGGCATTCGAGGGGCAGATTGGGCAGGCGGCGTATGCGGCATCGAAGGCGGGCGTGAACGGGATGACGCTCCCCATCGCGCGCGAGCTGGCGAAATTTGGCATTCGCGTGATGACGATTGCACCCGGCATTTTTGAAACCCCGATGTTGGCTGGCATGAGTGATGAAATCCGCGCCTCGCTTGGCGCACAGGTGCCCTTCCCGCCGCGATTGGGTAAGCCCGATGAATATGCGGCACTCGCGCAGCACATTATTGAAAACGAAATGCTGAACGGCGAAGTGATTCGGCTCGACGGCGCAATCCGGATGGCACCCAAATGAGTTTCGATACGCAAATCTCTGAAGACATCGACGCGCTGCGCGAGTCCGTTAAGCGCCTCTGTGATACCGAGCTTGCCCCCCGTGCGGCGGCAATTGACCGTGATGATGCGTTCCCCATGGATATGTGGAAAAAATTTGGCGATCTTGGCTTACTCGGTATTTCGGTGAGTGAGGAATACGGCGGCGCGCAAATGGGCTATCTCGCCCACACGGTGGCGATGGAAGAAATCTCACGCGCATCCGGCTCGGTCGGTTTGGCTTACGGCGCGCATTCCAATCTCTGCGTCAATAACTTATTTTTGAATGGCACCGACGCACAAAAGAAAAAATATTTACCGAAGTTAATTTCTGGTGAGCACATCGGCGCACTCGCCATGAGTGAGCCGGGTGCGGGCTCGGACGTGGTGGGCTCGATGGCGTGTCGTGCGGAGAAAAAGGGCGACCGGTACATCGCCAACGGCAACAAGATGTGGATCACCAATGGCCCGCACGCGAATGTGCTGATTGTTTACATGCGTACTGCACCCAAGGAAGAAGGCTCGCGCGCGATGACCGCTTTCATCGTAGAAAAAGGCATGAAAGGTTTTCGCACCGCGCAAAAACTCGACAAGCTCGGGATGCGTGGCTCGGACACCTGCGAATTGGTGTTTGAAGATGGTGAGATCCCGGAAGAAAATATTCTCGGCACGCTCAATGGCGGCTCGCGCGTGCTGATGAGCGGGCTCGATACCGAGCGCGCCGTATTGTCCGGTGGGCCGCTTGGCATCATGCAGTCTGCGATGGATACGGTGCTGCCCTACATTCACGAGCGTAAGCAATTCGGCCAGCCGATTGGTAGCTTTGGCCTCATGCAGGGCAAGGTGGCAGACATGTACGTGGCGCTGCAAACCTCGCGTGCGTTCACGTATCGGGTGGCCGCCGCCCTCGATCAAGGCCGTGGGCGTGCCGCGCGTAAAGATGCGGCGGCGTGTATCTTGTATGCTTCGGAGTCGGCTGTACGTGTGGCGCTTGAGGCGATTCAGTGTCTTGGCGGCAACGGCTACACGAATGAATACCCTACCGGACGATTGCTTCGCGACGCGAAGCTCTACGACATCGGTGCTGGCACCAATGAAATTCGCCGCATGTTGATTGGGCGTGAGCTGTTTGGGGAAAGCGCGTAATTTTTATTTTCTATTTTTGGGAGTTTTTAGCATGTCTGAATCTATCGTAATCGTCGCCGCAAAACGCACCCCGATTGGCGCTATGAATGGCCAGTTACTCCCACTCTCGTCGCCGCAGCTTGCTGCCGTGGCGATCAAGGCCGCTCTTGTTGAATCTGGCCTCAAAGCCGAAGACATCACGGAGGCGCTCATCGGGTGCGTGCTACCCGCAGGTGTGGGCCAAGCGCCGGCACGCCAAGCCGTACTCGCGGCCGGGCTGTTGAAATCTACCACCTCCACGACCGTCAATAAAGTCTGCGGCTCGGGCATGAAGACAGTCATGATGGCGCATGATGCGATTCTCGCAGGCTCTGCCGACATCGTTGTTGCGGGCGGTATGGAGAGCATGTCGAACGCACCGCATATGCTGCCGAAGGCGCGCCAGGGCTATCGCTACGGGCACAGCAAGGTGCTCGACCACATGGCTTTCGATGGCCTTGAGAATGCTTACGATGGTAAGTCGATGGGGATTTTCGCCGATGCCACCGCAGCGAAATATGGTTTCACCCGTGAAGCACAAGATGCGTTTGCCGCCGAGAGTGTGAAGCGCGCGCAGGCAGCCGTGGCGAGCGGTGCCTTCAAAGCAGAAATCGCAGGGGTGACCGTTTCCGGAAAAGGGGGCGACGTGGTGCTGGCAACGGATGAGCCACCCGGCCTCTGCAAGCCAGAAAAAATTGCCTCGCTGCGTCCCGCGTTCAATAAGGACGGCACGGTCACGGCTGCGTCGTCATCGTCAATTTCAGATGGTGCCGCCGCGATGATTTTGATGACCGAATCCGCGGCCAAAGCGCGCGGACTAAAGCCCATTGCCCGCATCGTCGGCCACGCCTCAAACGCACACGAGCCAGAGTGGTTCACGACTGCCCCCGTCGGCGCAATCGACAAGCTGCAAAAGAAACTCGGCTGGACTGCCGCTACCGTTGACCTTTATGAGATCAACGAAGCGTTTGCCGTTGTCACCATGGCGGCGATGAAAGATTTGGGTTTGCCGCATGAGAAGGTTAACGTGAATGGCGGGGCCTGTGCGCTGGGGCATCCGATTGGTGCGTCTGGTGCGCGCCTGATCGTGACACTCTTGCACGCGCTCAAGGCACGCGGTGGTAAGCGTGGGATTGCGTCCCTTTGTATTGGTGGTGGGGAAGCAACAGCGCTTGCGGTGGAGATGGTGTGATTGGCTGGAAGGCTAATAGGGGTGCTGGGTTTGGCGATATTCGTGCGAACCGAAAGCTGAATTGCCATTTGTAATTTTTGGCACAAACTCAACGCAGTGTGTAATTGGCAGGGCACTTCCTCCTTTGTAAAGGAGGATTGAGGAGGATTTTCGGACGTTGGTAGCGTGCAATCGCCGTTAAATCCCCCTCAATCCCCCTTTGCAAAGGGGGAAGTGCTTCGCGCAGAATCGAACATCAGGAAACAGCATCAGCCCTCTGAATCCCACAGCCAACACCGCTTCTCGGAAAGATTTATGAAAACCATCCTCATCATCGGCGCATCCCGTGGCCTCGGCCTCGAATTTGTCCGCCAGTACCGCGCCGATGGCTGGCTCACGCTCGGCACCTGCCGCTCGCCTGAGCAAGATGCGCTGCTCGCCGCCGTCGGTGCGACCTCACTCAGACTCGACGTAAACGACGAAGGCGGCTTCGCAGCCCTCGCACGCACGCTCGAAGGCCGTCGCATCGATGTCTGCATTTACAACGCAGGCGTATTCGGCCCGCGCAGCAATGGGCTCGCGGTGCCGACGGAGGAAGAATTCGATCACGTCATGCGCGCCAACGTGCTCGGTGCGATGCGCGCACTGCCCGTCGTCGTACCAGCACTTGCACGTGCGAAGGGCACGTTTGCTGCTGTCTCCAGCATCATGGGCTCGATTGCCGGGCTCTCCAACGCACACGGCATGACCTATCGCGCGAGTAAGGCTGCGCTGAACGCGGTGGTGAAAGGGGCTTCGGTTGAAGCGCGCCCGCAAGGGGTTACGTGCATCAGCCTGCACCCCGGCTGGGTGAAGACCGATATGGGCGGAAGCGGCGCGGATATTGAGCCTTCGGTCAGTATCCGCGGAATGCGAAAGGTGATCGCAGACGCTACGCTTGAAAAAACCGGCAAGTTTTTTGACTACACCGGCCATCCACTCGATTGGTGAACCCATGAAACCACAAGCCGATTTTTACACTGAAGATCAACGCATGGTGCGCGATATGGCGCACGATTTCGCCCTGCGTGAAATCGCGCCGCACGCGGCACAATGGGAAAAAGACAAGTGGATTCCTGAAACTATCGTGGCACAGATGGGTGCGCTTGGGATGCTCGGCATGGTCGTTCCCGACGAATGGGGAGGGTCCTTTTCCGACTACACGGCCTACGCCTTGGCGATTGAAGAAATTGCCGCAGCGGATGCCTCCACCTCGACCATCATGAGCGTGCATAACTCGGTGGGCTGCGGGCCTATTTTGGCTTGGGGCACGGATGCACAAAAATCGGCGTATCTGAAAGACCTCGCCATCGGAAAAAAGATCGGCTGCTTTTGTTTAACCGAGCCGCAAGCAGGATCGGAAGCGAACAATCTCAAGACCCGCGCGGTACTCAAAAACGGCCAGTGGATTTTGCGCGGAGCCAAGCAATTCATCACCAATGGCAAGCGCGCGGCTATCGCAATCGTATTTGCCGTCACCGATCCCGACCTCGGCAAAAAAGGCATTTCCGCTTTCATCGTGCCGACCAACACACCAGGTTTTAACGTACAAAAACCCGAAGAGAAATTGGGTCTTCGCGCATCCGACACCTGCGCGATTTCGCTCGAAGACTGCGCGATTCCTGAAGACCATCTGCTTGGCCCGCGCGGCAAAGGCTTAGCCATTGCGCTCTCGAACCTCGAAGGTGGCCGCATCGGTATCGCCGCCCAAGCGCTCGGCATTGCGCGCGCCGCGTTCGAGGCCGCCCTCGCCTACGCGCGTGACCGTCAACAATTTGGCAAGCCCATCATCGAGCACCAAACCATCGGCAATATGCTTGCCGATATGCAGGT
>JAYVGG010000147.1:0-3705 GCA_043772475.1 Burkholderiales bacterium | reverse complement strand
CCATCATGGCGCGCAAAACCAGTCTTCGTGAGTTTCAACAAAACTTCGCTAAGCGGTTACACGATCTATCGTCGCACAGCTCGGTCTCCTCAAAACTTGGCTTTCAAGTCGGCAGCGAGCATTACTTGGTCACTCTTTCGGACGTTTCCGAGGTGATTCCGGTGCCCGGCACGGTTGCGGTTCCGCAAACCGAACCCTGGTTTAAGGGTGTGGCAAACGTGCGCGGCAAGCTCTATTCGTTAGTTGATTTTTCAGCCTTCCAAGGCGGGGCGGCGAGTGCTGCGGGTGCCGACCGGCGGGTGATGTTGATTCACGAAAAAATCATCGAAGGTGCCGGAATCCTAGTGGGTCGAATGCTAGGGCTTCGCAATACCGAGTCGTTTACCGCCGAGCCCGCTGAGCCTACTCCCAAGCCTTGGATAAAGCAGCGCTACCGCGATGGCAATGGTGTTCAGTGGATTGAGCTTGATTTAGCGAACTTGGCCCGGAACCCTGTTTTTTTGAATGTCGGTCTGAGCCAAACACGCAGTCCGTTGCAACAATAATGTAATCCAGTACACGCAAGAATTTGAGGATCCTATGGTAACGAAAGCACCGGTCGTAAAAAGCGCGCCCTCTGGCAGCGCCAAAAAGGGTGGCCTATTGAGTTTTTTAGGTCTCGGTAAAAATGCCGCGGCCCCGCTTGGTAATGCCAAGCCCGCACCGACAATGGCGCCGGCTTCGGGGGGCAAGAAATCATTTCTGAGCGCCCTGGCTGCGGACAAAAAATTGCCCACATTGCTGGGTCTGGCCGGTCTCTTTTTGCTACTCACGATTGTGGCGATTTATTTCGATGCCCGAGATCGCTCCGTTACGGCAACCCACATGAACGTCTCGTCGCAGCTTCAATACCATACGCAGCGTCTGGCAAAAGCGGCTGGTCTGGCGGCGCGCGGTGAGGTGGTCGCGTTCGCGCAGCTCGAGGGTAGCCGGGATGAGTTTGACCAATTCCTGAAGGTGCTAAAAGACGGCGGAACCGCGTTCAACACCGAGGTTCGCGATGCCAAACTCAACGAGGAACTAACCCTCAGAATTGATGAGCTCTCGACGCAATTTGAGGGCACCTCTGCTGGTGCCACCGCTATTTTGGCGGCCAAGAAGGATTTGACGGATTTGGCCGCAAACGTGGCGCGCGCGCGCCTAAGCTCGGAGGAGCTTGCCGCCCAGTCGCAAGACTTAAGCGGCATCATGCAGCAGTCTGGCGTGCCGCCGATTCAGGTTTTACGCGCAAGCAGAATGTCTTTGTTGGCTGAACGTCTCGGTCGTGGCACGGCAGAGCTTTCGGGCGCAGACGAAATCGCGCCCGAAGTGCCGTTCTTGATCGGTAAAGACACCACCGATTTCCGTGACCTGTTACAGGCCTTGGAATCGGGCTCGACCGAGCTCGGTATTGCGCCGCTGCGCGACCCTGAAGGCCGGGCGCGGGTTGAAAAATTACGTGAACAATTTTCAGCGTTTGAAAAAAGTATCAGCCCTATTTTGGGCAACGTGCAAAAGCTCGTTGCGGCACGGCAGTCCGGGCGCGTGCTTCAGCAGGGTTCAGAAGCATTGCTGAGTGGCGTAACGAAAGTTCAGGCTCCGCTGGCACAACTCCGCAGCTGGGTGCCACTTGCGCTCGCAATTTTGTTTGGCGCGTTAACGCTACTCACGCTGGCGTGGATCGCGTTCACGTTACTTGCCGATGCACGCCAACGTGCCGCTGTGTTTGAGGCCGAGAACGCCCGAAACCAAGCCGCTATTTTGCGATTGCTAAACGAGATGGGCGATCTTGCTGACGGTGACTTGACCGTTCGCGCGAAGGTGACGGAGGACATCACGGGCGCAATCGCGGACTCGATGAACTACACCATTGAAGAATTACGCACACTGGTAACCGGCGTAAACGCGGCTTCTAGCCAAGTGTCGTTGAAATCGCAGCAAGCACAGGCGGTGTCGGTACAGTTGCTCAGTGCGGCTGAAAAACAATCGCAAGAAATTCAAAACTCAACACAAGACGTATTGAACGTGGCGGCAACGCTGACCTCGGTATCCGCATCTGCGGAGGAGTCCTCCGGTGTGGCCGCACGCTCGCTGGTCGCGGCCGATAAAGGCCGTAAGGCTGTGCAAAATTCGATTTCAGGCATGAACGAAATTCGCGTTCAGATTCAAGACACTTCCAAACGTATTAAGCGCCTTGGTGAATCTTCACAAGAAATTAGCGAGATTGTTGAGCTGATTTCGGACATTACCGAGCAAACGAACGTACTGGCGTTGAACGCTGCGATTCAGGCTGCGTCTGCTGGTGAGGCCGGGCGCGGCTTTTCGGTGGTTGCCGAAGAGGTGCAGCGCTTGGCCGAACGCTCCGGTGAAGCGACGAAACAGATTAGCGCGATTGTGAAGTCAATTCAGGCGGACACCCAAGACGCGGTGGCGGCTATGGAAAAATCCACAACGGGTGTGGTTGAAGGTGCCAAGCTATCGGACGCGGCAGGACAAGCGCTTAACGAAATTGATACGGTGACAAAAAACCTCGCGCAGTTGATTCAAAAAATCTCGACTGACACGCGCTCGCAGGTGGTTTCAGCCAACAAAGTGGCAAAAAACATGCAGGACATTTTGGAAGTGACGCAGCAAACTACGTCCGGCACGCAGCAAACGGCTTCGTCGATTAAAGATCTCGCCGACGTGGCCAACTCACTCAAAGCATCGGTTGCGGGCTTTAAGCTCTAGCCGCGGCCTCTGTCAATACTAAAAATAAAGCTCGAATTCAATCAAGGCTTAATCGTCTATGGCTACTAATTCTCAAGCAACGTTTGACATCGGCCCACTCTCTTGGGTGAAGGCCGAGATTGAGCACTCTCTGGGTGAGGCGCGTAAGCATCTCGATAAACTTGCCGCACTGCCGCTCGATGCGAAAGAGTTGAAGTACATTCTCACGCATCTACACCAAGTCAGCGGCGCGCTGTCGATGGTGGGGCTAGGTGCTGCGACACGGTTTAACGAAGAGGCCGAAAAATTGGCGGCGAGCTTCGAGGCCAGCCCACCGGTGCCGGGTGAAGACGCAAACCGCGTGCTGACACTCGATGTTGCCATGACCCAGCTTTCGGCCTATCTCGATGCGTTGCTGGCGGGCCAGCCAGATCAACCCATGGTGCTGGCTAAATCGTACTTGGCGCTGAACCAAGCGCGTGGCGCGCATGATGCGTCGGAAACGGATCTTTTCTCGCCCGATCTTAGTTTGATGATGCCGGACTCCGACGCAACCGTGATGTTGCCGCGCGCCGATATGATGGGCGACACCATCAAGCAATGGCGTAGCGCTTATCAAGCTGGGCTACTGAAACTGCTGCGCGATAAGGATATTGAAGGCGGTCTGCGCGCAATGCGCTCGGCCACCGTCGCGATTGAGGCCTTACAGGTTACTTCGCCTTCGCGCGCGTTTTGGTACGCGGCAGTGAGCTTTTTCGATACGCTCACGGCGAGTCCTGCCGACACCGGCGCGCTTGCGGTGCAGGTGCTCGGTAAGATCGACCAGCAAATCAAGCTCCTCATTGAGGGCGTGCAGCGCGTGCCGGAAAAGCTTTTCCGCGAGTTGCTGCTCGTTGTTGGGCGCTCGACCATTTCGACGCACCGCGTAAAAACCACGTGTGAAATGTATCGGCTCAAAGAGCTACTGGCGTTGCCGGC
>JAYVGG010000146.1:0-3086 GCA_043772475.1 Burkholderiales bacterium | reverse complement strand
GCGGTCTTGTCGGTCGAAAATCTGCTGTTGCCCATCAAATCCGAATAGTGGGTGTCCCCAACAAAAATGGTGTGCATCAAAATCTTCGCCGCACCCGGTTTTCCCACTTCGCCAGGCATCGGGAGTTCGCCAACGCGGTGGATCAAGGGCTGCGCCAAGGCAAGCTTGGCCGCCTTTTCGAGCGGCGCGCAGGAGGGGTCACCGGCGTGAGCGTGGCCCGCAAAGGCGATGGCGAGAAAAACTAAGCTATGACGAATCTTCATGCTGAAACTCCGTGAGGTTGAACGATTTCAAAATCGTAGCACGCATAGCCGCGCGCGAGATCCCGCGATTAGGGGGTGGACAAGTGCTAAAAATCGCCGTTCAAGTTGGTCGTGCGCTGCCCCGCATCACGCTTGCCGTGCCGCGCGGGCTTAAATTCACGTAAGATTCGCCCACGGGGAAGAGCCCCCGCGCTGACTCACATCAGCAAGACGGTGTCCCGTCCAAGCCTCACCCTCACTTACGCTAAGGATTCCTATGGACACCGTATCTACGCCCTATTCTGTTTCAACGCTACTCGCGCAATTTGCGTCACCTCATACCCCGCTTGTGATTGACGTGCGCCGTAAGCCCGCACTCGATGCCGATACGCATCTCATGGCCGGGGCGATCTGGCGTGACCCGTTTAGCGTTGGTGATTGGGCGAAATTTATGCCGCGTCATCGCAAGGTGGTGGTCTACTGCGTGCATGGTCACGAGATCAGCAAAAACGCGGCGGAAGCCTTACGTGGCGCGGGGGTTGACGCGCAATATCTTGATGGCGGCATCGAAGCATGGCGCGCTGCGGGCGGCGGGGTATGTAAAAAATCCTCAACCCCTACTATCCCCTCGGCATCCAACGCACCGAGCGTATGGGTCACACGTGAACGCCCGAAGATTGATCGCATTGCCTGCCCGTGGTTGATTCGCCGCTTCATTGATCCGCTGGCGGAGTTTATTTACGTGCCGGCAAACGAGGTGCTCGCCTACGCGGCAGCACATCAGGCCACGGCCTATGACGTGCCCGGTGTCACCTTCACGCACCGAGGCGACGCGTGTAGTTTCGATGCGCTGATCGCGGATTTTGATCTTCACGATAATGCCCTTGCCAAACTCGCCACCATCGTGCGCGGGGCCGATACGGGCAAGCCAGAACTTACGCCCGAATCCCCCGGCTTACTCGCGATTTCGCTCGGCCTTTCACAGCTCTACCCGAACGATCACGACATGCTAGCGCACGGCCTCACCGTGTATGACGCGCTCTACGCTTGGCTTGCGAAGGGTTTGGGTGAAAAACATAACGCCGATCTTTTCAAAAAATCATGATCCCGCCCACGGTAAGCTTTACCGAAGCGCTGAAGTTTTGGCTCAAGCTCGGCTTCATTAGCTTCGGCGGACCGGCTGGGCAAATCGCGATCATGCATAAAGAGTTGGTTGAAACGCGCCGCTGGATATCGGAAGCGCGCTTTCTCCATGCGCTCAATTACTGCATGATCTTGCCCGGCCCCGAGGCGCAGCAGCTCGCCACCTACATCGGCTGGCTCATGCACGGCACCAAGGGCGGCATTGCAGCGGGGGCGTTGTTTGTGCTGCCCTCGCTGTTTATTCTCATTGGGCTTGCGTGGATTTACATGGCCTTCGGGCAGGTCGGCGTGGTGGCGGGGCTGCTCTATGGCATCAAGCCTGCGGTGACCGCCATCGTGCTACACGCGGCATGGCGCATCGGCTCGCGGGTGATGAAAAACGCGTGGTTGATAGGCATCGCGGTCGCGGCATTCGTGGCGGTGTTTGCGGCGAATGTGCCGTTTCCGATCATCATCGGGATCGCTGCTTTGCTCGGTGTGGCGGGCGGAAAATGGCTACCTGCCGCCTTCACACCCGGTGGCGGGCACAAGGCTGCGGCCTCAGTAGCCGGGGCGACATTTATCATCGACGACACCACGCCCACCCCACCTCACGCTCTGTTCCGCTGGGGGCGATTCGCAGCTTACACCGGGGTAGGACTAGCGCTTTGGGGTGGAGCGATGGCGCTCCTCGTCGCAAACACGGGGATGAACGGCACGCTCACCAACATGGGTACGTTTTTCACCAAGGCCGCCCTCTTAACCTTTGGCGGAGCCTACGCGGTGCTGCCGTATGTGTATCAGGGTGCGGTGGAAAATTACCAGTGGCTGACCGCCACCCAAATGATCGACGGGTTGGCGCTAGGCGAAACCACACCGGGCCCGCTCATCATGGTGGTCGCGTTTGTGGGCTTTGTGGGTGGGTGGACGAAGCAAATTTTGGGGCCAGAGTCACTTTTTCTCGCGGGCGCATTGGCGGCCGGTGTGGTCACGTTTTTCACGTTTTTGCCCTCGTTTTTATTCATTCTCATCGGCGGGCCCTTCATCGAAACCACGCACGGGCAGTTGAAATTTACCGCCCCCTTAACCGCCATCACGGCGGCTGTCGTCGGCGTGATCGTGAACCTCGCCGTGTTTTTTGCGTGGCATGTGTGGTGGCCAAAAGCCTCTGCCGCGCAGCCGTTTTCAGGTGGGTTTGAATTTTTTTCTGCCGCCCTCACGGTGGCGGCAGCGATTGCGCTATTTCGCTATAAGGTGGGGGTGATTCCGGTGATTGCGGTGTGTGCGGCGGCGGGGGTGGTGAAACATGCCGTGATGGGCTGAAACATGGCGTGCTTATTGGGCTTTAAGCTATCGCACACACGGGGATGTTACCCTTTTAACGCATTTCTCGAACGCTTAAACACGCGCAGTGTTTTGGTGCTAAATAATTGATTGCGCCCAACGGTATCGCTTGCCGCGATTTTTCCAGATTGCACGTAACGACGGAAGGTCGCAATTGAAACCTCAAGGTATTGCGCTGCCTCGGTTGCCGTAAATTCAGCACCAGCCAATTCGCCAAAAACTTCTTGGTGGGAAAACTGTTTTGCCGAAAACGCATTCGCACCGAGCATCGTAAAAAAACGTGCGCGCTCTGCTACCGACATGCGCTGCACATTGGACAATACCGCCTCAGCAGATAAAGATTGCGCCATTGCTAACCGCCTTTCAGATAACGCTTAA
>JAYVGG010000145.1:0-2019 GCA_043772475.1 Burkholderiales bacterium | reverse complement strand
TTGCGACGGTAGATTGCCCGATACCACGACTGAGTAGGGCGGTACTTTGCCGTAGCTCACTTCCTTGGTGGCGCGGTTATAAATTTTCGTTGATTGGCCAATAAAAACCCCCATCGAAATCACCGAGCCCTCGCCCACAATCACGCCTTCCACCACCTCGGAACGCGCGCCGATAAAGCAATTGTCTTCGATAATTGTTGGGTTCGCTTGTAAGGGCTCGAGTACGCCGCCAATGCCCACACCGCCGGATAGATGGACGTTTTTACCAATCTGCGCGCAGGAGCCTACCGTGGCCCAGGTGTCTACCATCGTGCCTTCGTCCACATACGCACCGATGTTTACGTAGGAGGGCATCAGTACGACACCCTTGGCAATGTAGGCACCACGGCGCGCAACCGCAGGCGGGACTACACGCACACCGGTGGCGCGCATGGCGTCGGCATCTAGGTGGGAAAATTTGGTTTGTACTTTGTCGTAAAAGCCCAAATCGCCCGCGTGCATGGGGGCGTTGTCGTTAAGCCGAAACGAAAGGAGTACGGCTTTTTTTATCCACTGATGTGTAATCCACTCGCCGTCTTTTTTTTCTGCTACCCGTAGGCGGCCCTTATTGAGATCAGCAATTACGCTGTTAACCGCGTCCCGAATGGCGGGCTCGGCTGAAGCGGGGGAAAGTGACGCGCGGGCTTCCCATGCAGCGTCGATGGTGGTGATGGTGGTTTGCATATTCAATTCTAGAGTTAGTGAAAAATTAACGACCGTTGGCGCGATCAACTAAGAGCTGATTGCGTTCGGCCAAGAGTTGCTCGTACTTGCTGCGTAATTCGTGGTGTGTGGCCGAGAGGCTCACGAGCTCACGATATATTTTGCGGTAATCGTTCATCGCGAATTCTTCGGCATCGGTAAAGGCCGAGGTGCCGATGGTTAATTTGGCCAAGGCCGCATTGTCGTTGGCGGCGGTGACGATGAAATAAAGCGCGGGGAGTGCTGGGTATTCGTCTTGCGGCGCGGCTTTTGATACCACCACGACTTCCACACTCATCGAGCTATCGTTACCGGCAGCGGGGGCGATCAGCGAATAAAACCCATTGCGCTGCGACCACCAGCGGGTGTGCGCGAAATGGCCCGAGACGAGATTGGCCAGCTCGTCGGCGTAAAGCTCTTTGACGTGAAATTCGTTGGTGTAGCCGCGCACATCGCTGTATTCGGTTTTGTTGGGCGACGACATAACCAAGACCCCATCGGGCTTGAGTACGCGTCGAATTTCTGATAAAAATTTATCCTGTGTTTTGATGTGCTCGATGGTCTCAAACGAGACCACGACATCAAACTGCGCGTCGTCAAACGGGAGGGCATCACAGCTCGCATTGATAAATTTTAGCCCTGGCCTGTCGCCGTAAGCGACTTCAGCGTGGGCGATGGCTTTGGGTGCTACGTCTACGCCTGTCACGCTCGCCGCCACACGCGCCATCAGTGCCGAGCCATAGCCTTCGCCGCAGGCGACGTCGAGCACTTTTTTGCCCGACACAATCGGCATCACAAAATGGTAGCGGTGCCAATGTTCGTTCCACATTTCCCCTGCCTGATCGGGGTGGAAGCGTTCGCCAGTAAAGATGAGCTCGGATGTCATGGGTAAGATAGGTAGAATGCGGTTTGAAGGCGGTGGTGTCGCTGCACCACGAATTTTTCCCATTATAAGGCTCACTTGCAAACTCTCGTCGCGCATCGGTGGCTGCCCATTTTCGGGCTCATGGTTGGGGCCACTTTTTGGGGCATTGTTTGGTACCCGTTTCGACTCCTACAAGCGGTAGGCGTAAGCGCACCCGTCGCGACATCGCTGTGCTACGCGGTGACAATTTTGCTCGGTGGCGTTTTGTTTTGGCGCGCGTGGCGTGAGTTTTTGCAATGCCCATGGATATTGGGTGGTATTGCGCTGGCGGCCGGGGTGGCCAATGTTTCGTATTTGGTGGCCATCATGCAGGGTGAGGTGGTGCGTATCGTGCTGCTGTTTTACCTGGCACC
>JAYVGG010000144.1:0-2269 GCA_043772475.1 Burkholderiales bacterium | reverse complement strand
TCCATCGGCATCGTGAGCAGATTGGTGCCGTTGAAAAGTATCTGGCTAGTCGGCGCGACGATCGCTTGCTCAGGCGGCAGCAAGCGCACGATAGACATCGCGGAAACCGATTTGCCAGAGCCTGATTCGCCCACGAGTGCCACCGTAGAATTACGCGGCACGTTGAATGAGATGTCTTTGACCGCGTCAAAAATAGTCCCGCCATCGAGGCGGAATTTGACGTTTAAGTTTTTGACTTCGAGTACGTTATCCATGGTTTTTTCCATTTTGTTGCTTGCCTATCCATTGATGTTTGGGTGAATCGCAACCGCCCCAAACCCCGCACCCCTACTTGATCTTCGGGTCTAGCGCATCTCTGAGCGAATCGGTCAGCATTGAAAACGCCGTGACCAAAATCGCCATCGAAATACTGGCCGCCGCGAGCTGCCACCACTTACCGATGACGAGTTCCGATTGCGCTTCCGCCAACATCGTTCCCCACGAAACCGAATCAACCGGCACGCCGAGCCCAAGGTAGGAAAGAATCACCTCAGCCTTGATGAACTGCACCACGTGCTGGGAAAGCTGCACCAAGCAAACGTGCGAGATATTAGGCAGCACGTGTACAAACATGCGGCGGCTGTGCGACGCACCAATCGCTTGTGCCGCTTTC
This sequence comes from Burkholderiales bacterium, assembly GCA_043772475.1. Classification (GTDB taxonomy): domain Bacteria; phylum Pseudomonadota; class Gammaproteobacteria; order Burkholderiales; family Usitatibacteraceae; genus UKL13-2. Next base: position 1,617 of record JAYVGG010000144.1, on the reverse strand, counting down.
ACGTACTCGCGCGAGGCGTGTTTGATGTACTCGGCGCGCACGAGGCGATAGATACCTGTCCAGCCGGTGAAGGCCAAAATAAAGATGATGGTATCGAGCCCACGTTTGAAAACGGCTGCGAAGGCTAAGATCAACAAGATGTAGGGGATGGAGGTAAAGACGTTATAAAACCACTCCAGAAAATCGCCCACTTTGCCGCCCTTGTAGCCGGAAATTGCGCCTAGGGTGGTGCCAATGATGGTTGCGAGGAGAGCCGCGATGAGGCCAACAAAAATCGACGTCTCGGCACCCTTGATCGCTTTTTGAATGACATCGCGGCCCCATTTATCGCCGCCAAAAAGCAAGGTATCGGAGCGCGGCGACTCGGTGATTTTGATTTTCGCGGTGCGCTCCTCCCATTCTTTGTAGCGCGGGGCGAGCGGGTCAATATCGGATAGATCCACATACGGGATCGAGGCCGAGGCATCGACCTTGCCCGCTTGCTTGGCCTCTAAGTTTTCGGCTCCGGCCATGAAGACCGGGTTAGCGTAGGACACACCGACTTCTTTAGACCAATTTTTTGCAATCACGCCGGTAAAAGCACCGAGCATCATCAGCAAAAAGAAAACGACGACGACCAACGAAACCATGCCGATTTTGTCGCGCTTTAATCTGCGCCAGGCGAGTGTCCACAGGCCAGCGGAGGGTTTATGCACGGTTGCGATTGTTTCCATCACTGCGCTCATGTCGGCATCCTCACTTTAAGCTCACACGTGGATCGACGGCTTTATAGAGCACGTCAACCGCTAAGTTAATCACCATCGTCAAAATCGCTAGATAAACCGTGGCGGCTTTAATCACCGGGAAGTCAGAGCGATTCACGGCGACCAAAATTTCACGGCCTAAACCTGGAATAGAAAAGAAGGTTTCGAGCAGGAAGGAGCCGACAAAAATACCGGGAAGTGCTATGCCGATGTTGGTGAGAATCGGAATCATCGCGTTACGCAGCACGTGCTTTAGCATCACCGTGTTTTCACCCACACCTTTGGCGCGCGCGGTACGCACGTAGTCGTTGTTGATCTCATCGAGGAAGAAGCTACGATAAAGCCTAAGCGCCGGAGCCAAGCCCACAAACACGGCCAGCATGATCGGCAGCGGCGCGTAGGTGGTTAAGTTTTTCCAGAACGAATCACTCCAGCCCTGCACCGGGAACGTCCCCCACTTAAAGCCAAAGTAATACTGCGCCACGATGATGTAAACCAAGAACGAAATCGACATCGCAATCGTGCAAAGCATCATCACCATGCGGTCGGTGAGTGTGCCGCGCAGATACGCAACCCCGATAGCGAGCAGAACACCGATGATAGTTTCGAGTAGTAAGACCGGAATCATCACCGTGAGTGTCGGGCCGATACGGGAGAGCAGGATATCCGGCACCTTCTCATTCGTCGCCCATGAGCGCACCGCTTCGCAGCCGCTCGTTGGGGCGGCCTTGGCATCTGGCTTGGCGTTGGCTTTGGGGGGCTCGGGCGGGGCGGTGTAGCTGCGCCACGTGCAGGTGAAGCCCGTCGCGACCTCAAACGCAAAATAGCCGAGCTGCACGTGATATGGCTGATCGACGCCCAATTGCTTGCGGAT
>JAYVGG010000143.1:0-3125 GCA_043772475.1 Burkholderiales bacterium | reverse complement strand
ATTCTCTTGAAGGCGCTGGGCTATTCGCCCGATCAAATCTTGCGTGAGTTTTTCGCCTTTGACGAATTCCACGTCAACAAAAAAGGCGAGATCGAGCTTGATCTGGTACCAGAGCGCTTGAAGGGCGAGTTGTTGAAGTTCGACATCGTCGGTAAAGATGGCAAAGTGATCGCGCAAAAAGATAAGCGCATCACCGCTAAAAACATTCGCGACATGGAAGCCGCGAAGATGAAGCGCCTCACGGTGAACGAAGAGTACATGCTCGGCCGCGTACTCGCGACCAACATCGTCAACACAGAAACCGGCGAATTTGTTGCCCAAGCCAACGAAGAGCTGACAGAAGTAAACCTCCGCAAATTGCTCGACGCGGGTGTTGAAACCATCTACACGATTTACACCAACGATCTTGACCAAGGTGCGTACATTTCATCGACCTTGCGGATTGATGAAACCGTCGATGCGCTCAACGCAAAAGTCGCGATTTATCGCATGATGCGTCCCGGTGAGCCGCCCACAGAAGACGCGGTTAATTCGCTCTTCAAAGCACTCTTTTTCTCCGAAGATCGTTACGATTTATCGGCTGTTGGCCGCATGAAATTTAATCGCCGCATCGGCCGCGATGAGCTTACGGGCTCGATGATTTTGTCGACCGAAGATATTGTCTCGGTTATCAAAATCTTGGTTGAACTGCGTAACGGCCGTGGTGAAGTTGACGACATCGACCATCTGGGTAACCGCCGCGTTCGCTCGGTTGGTGAGTTGGCAGAAAACCAATTCCGTTCGGGTCTCGTGCGCGTTGAGCGCGCGGTGCGCGAGCGCTTGAGCCAAGCCGAATCTGAAAACCTGATGCCGCATGACTTGATTAACGCGAAGCCGGTGTCTGCTGCGATCAAAGAGTTTTTTGGCTCAAGCCAGCTTTCGCAGTTTATGGATCAAACCAATCCGCTCTCTGAAATCACCCACAAGCGCCGTGTATCAGCACTTGGCCCGGGTGGCTTGACGCGTGAGCGTGCCGGCTTTGAAGTGCGTGACGTACACCCTACGCACTACGGCCGTGTGTGCCCAATCGAAACACCGGAAGGCCCGAACATTGGTCTTATCAACTCGCTCGCGCTGTACGCGCGCGTGAACGATTACGGCTTTATCGAAACCCCGTATCGCCGTGTGGCCAACGACAAAGTCACCGGCGATATTGACTACCTGTCAGCAATTGAAGAAGGCAAGTACGTCATCGCGCAGGCGAATGCCGAAATCGACAAAGCCGGCCGCTTTACCGACGAACTTGTTAGCTGCCGTTACCACAACGAGTTCATGCTCTCGGCCCCGGACAAGATCGACTATATCGACGTAGCCCCCGCACAGATCGTGTCGGTGGCGGCATCCTTAATCCCGTTCCTTGAGCACGATGACGCGAACCGCGCCTTGATGGGCTCGAACATGCAACGTCAAGCGGTTCCCTGCGTGCGCGCCGAAAAGCCGCTCGTGGGCACCGGCATTGAGCGTACCGTCGCGATGGACTCGGGTACGGTTGTGCTCGCGCGCCGTGGTGGCCGTGTTGATTTCGTCGACGCAAGTCGTGTTGTAGTGCGGGTAAACGATAACGAAACCCAAGCTGGTGAAGCCGGTGTCGATATTTACAACCTCACCAAATACGTTCGCTCGAACCAAAACACCAACATCAACCAACGTCCACTCGTAAAGGTGGGCGACCATCTCGCGCAAAACGACGTGATCGCTGACGGTGCATCGACTGACATGGGTGAATTGGCCTTGGGTCAAAACCTGCTGGTCGCCTTCATGCCGTGGAACGGTTACAACTTCGAAGATTCGATTTTGATCTCCGAGCGCATCGTGGCGGAAGATCGCTACACCTCGATTCACATCGAGGAATTGTCGGTTGTCGCGCGTGACACCAAGCTGGGTGCTGAAGAAATCACCCGCGACATTTCCAATCTCTCCGAGCGTATGTTGGGTCGTCTTGACGAATCCGGCATCATTTACATCGGCGCGGAAGTCGAAGCGGGCGATGTGTTGGTCGGCAAAGTGACACCGAAGGGTGAAACGCAGCTCACACCGGAAGAGAAGCTCCTTCGCGCGATCTTCGGTGAAAAAGCATCCGACGTGAAAGATACATCGTTGCGCGTAGCGTCCGGCATGTCCGGGACCGTGATCGACGTGCAAGTATTCACACGCGAAGGCATCGTGCGCGACAAGCGCGCGCAGCAAATCATCGACGATCAGTTGAAAGACTACAAAAAAGACTTAGCCGATCAGTTGCGGATTGTTGAAGAAGATTTGTTCCAGCGTATCGAGAAGAGCCTCGTTGGCAAAGTTGCCAAGGGTGGGCCTAAGAAAATCGCCAAGGGCGACAAAATCACCAAGTCCTATTTGGCTGATTTGCCGCACCACGATTGGTTCGACATCCGTTTGGCGAACGACGACGAAGCGCGTCAACTCGAAACGCAAAAAGAAGCGCTCGATCTCACGCGTAAAGAGTTCGACAAAGCGTTTGACGAGAAGAAACGCAAGCTCACGCAAGGCGACGAATTGCCGCCCGGCGTGCAGAAAATGGTTAAGGTTTATGTGGCCGTTAAGCGCCGCTTGCAACCGGGCGACAAGATGGCCGGTCGCCACGGTAACAAGGGTGTGATCTCGAAGATTGTGCCAGTGGAAGACATGCCGTTCATGGCCGACGGAACGCCAATGGATATCGTGTTGAACCCACTAGGTGTGCCATCGCGGATGAACGTCGGGCAGATTCTTGAGACGCACTTGGGCTGGGCGGCTAAGGGCCTCGGTCACAAAATCGGCGCGATGTTGAAAGCCAAAGAAGGTGAGACCAAGATTCGCAAATTCCTCGACAAGGTTTACAACACCAGCGGCAAAAAGGAAGACCTGTCACAGCTAAGCGAACCCGAAGTGATGACACTCGCCAAGAATTTGGTGAATGGCGTGCCGTTTGCGACCCCGGTGTTTGACGGTGCCAGCGAAAACGAAATGCGCGCCATGCTTGATCTTGCTTACGACGAAGAAACCGCGAAGCGCATGGGCCTCACGGCGACCAAAACGCAGGTAACACTGCATGACGGCCGCACCGGCGAAGCCTTCGAGCGCAACGTTACCGT